>NZ_JBQVMV010000011.1:0-131942 GCF_052435475.1 Aliihoeflea sp. | reverse complement strand
AGCTGACCGCTCATCAAACCGCCTCCAAACAAAGACGACTGAATCACAATCAGCCAATTTTGCAACGATCTCCACAAGGGGGAGGGAGGGCACCGGCGTCCCGCTCTATCCTGCAAACTGGGTGGTGCATTGAAGGGCACGTAAGACGCTGACGAACTCCCTCCCCCTTGTGGGGGTCCGAAGGACGGGCGAGACCCGCGGCTCGCCCAACAAAGGCTGGGGGTCCCCTTCGCCCGAATCTTGCGACCCTAAACCGCCTCCACCCTCAGCGTCGTCCCCTCCGCCCCGACCACGCGCACGCGCGTCCCTGCCGCCATATCCGGCCCCGTCGCAAGCCACAACGTATCTCCGAGCCGAATGCGCCCATGCCCGTCGCGCAAATCCTCTTCCAGCGTCGAGATCTGCCCGATCAACTGCCGCTCGCGCTGGTTCAAAAGCGGCTGGTCGCTCTCGCCCTTGTCCGAACCGAACGCGAAACGACCGACGATGACGCTGGCAAGGCTCAGCACCAGGAAGACGATGACCTGCGCCGGCCAGCCCCACCAGGCGGCATCGCCGATCTGGAACGAGAGCGCGCCGGTCAAAAGCGCGGCGATGCCGATCCACAGGAGGTAGACGCCCGGCGCGAAGACTTCGAGGCCGAGCAGGACCGCCCCGAGGACGATCCAGTTCCAGGCACCGAGACCGGAGAGAAATTCGCTCATCGCGCGTCCTGCGTGTCGGCGTCGGTGCTTGTCGTCGCGACGCTATGCGCCGGCACCGATGGCAGGCGCGCGCCGCGACGCGGCGGTTGCTGCTGCCGGCTCTCGTCGCCGAACACTTCCTTGGCGATCTGGCCGATCCCGCCGAGCGAGCCGACAAGCGCGGACGCTTCCATCGGCATCAGCACGACCTTGGAGTTCGGCGCCGAGCCGATCTTCGCCATCGCCTCGGTGTATTTCTGCGCGACGAAATAGTTCACCGCCTGGATGTCGCCGGCCGCGATCGCCTCGGAGACGACCTGCGTTGCCCGCGCCTCGGCCTCGGCCGAACGCTCGCGCGCCTCCGCGTCGCGGAACGCGGCTTCCCTGCGGCCTTCGGCTTCCAGCACCTGCGCCTGCTTCAGGCCCTCCGCCTCCAGAATCTGCGCGCGCTTGTTGCGCTCGGCCATCATCTGGCGGGCCATCGAATCCACCATGTTGGCCGGCGGGTTGATGTCCTTGATCTCGACGCGCGTCATCTTGATGCCCCAGGGGCTGGTGGCATTGTCGACGATGTGGAGCAGCCGGTCGTTGATTTGGTCGCGGTTCGACAAAAGCTCGTCGAGATCCATCGAGCCCATCACGGAGCGGATGTTGGTCATCGTCAGATTGAGGATCGCGTTCTGCAGGCCGGAAACCTGATAGGCGGCCTGCGCCGCGTTCAGCACCTGGTAGAAGGCGACGCCGTCGACGGCGACGATCGCGTTGTCGCGCGTAATGACCTCCTGCGTGGGAACGTCGAGCACCTGTTCCATCATGTTCATGCGCGCGCCGATCCGCTCGACGAAAGGCACGATCAAATTGAGGCCCGGCGAGAGCGAACGCGTATACCGCCCAAAGCGCTCGACCGTGTAGTTGCTGCCCTGCGGCACGGTCTTCACGCCGGCGAAAATGACGAGGAGCACAAGAACCGCGAAAACGAGGATCGCGATCTCGAAACCGGACAAGAACATGGTAACTCCCAAAATGCGTTGCCTATGCAGCGAACTTAGGGAGACAAGGCGCGCGAGGCAAATCAGCCGAAGGCGAAGAGGTCCGCCTCGCTGTCCGAGCGCCCCGCAATCGCCGCCGAGACGATCTCGCTCGCGATCCGCGAATAGGTGATGCCGTTGCCGCCATAGCCCATCACGGCGTGGATGCGCGGCTTTTTCGGCACGGCGCCGATGATCGGCAGTCCCGTCGAGGTCGAGCCGAAGGCGCCGGCCCACACGAATTGCGGGCTCGTGTCGAGCTTCGGCATCAGTTTCTTCAGCTTGGCGACGATGGCGGCGGTCTTTTCGGGGATCAGCGCGTCGCGCCGCTCCTCGTCCTGGAACTCCTCGTCCTCGCCGCCGCAGACAACGCGCCCGTCCTTCGTCGCGCGCATGTAGAGATAAGGGTCCGACGCCTCCCAGATGAAGGCTTCCTGCGGCCACAGATTCTGCTTTTGGGGCTTCGTGGCGATGGCCCAGGTGGAGATCACCTGATGGTTGTCGGCCGGCACGAAGGGCATCAGTTCATAGCCGGTGCAAAGGACGACATGGGAAGCGGAGATGACAGGGCCGGCGGCTGTCGCGACCTCGACGCCGTCCTTCGTGTGCCCGAAAGCCGTCGCCTCGACGTCCGCGTAGAGCCGCGCGCCGCGAGAGCAGGCGGTGTTGAGGAGCCCCGCCGTCAGCTTGCGCGGGTCGAGCGCCAGATTGTCATGGGAATGGATCGCCCCGTCGCGATCGAGGCCGAATTCGTCCTTCAGCGGCTTGGCGGTCAGGTAGCGCGACAGGAGCCCGGCATCCGTCCGCGCTTCGGCCTCCTCTTCCAGCGCGCGGCCCGTCAGTTCGTTGCCCGCGAGGTAGAGCGTGGGCCGCGTCGCGAGGTCGCAGGGGATGCCCAGCGCCTCGATATGCGCCTTCAAATTCATCACCGCGAGGCGCGAGCGGCGCCAGGCGCGCTCGGCATCCGTGCGGCCGATCTTGAGCTTGAGCCTGGAAAGCGGCGTGTCGATCTCGTACTGCACGAGCGCCGTGGTCGCCGGCGTCGAGCCGAGCAGCGGCCCGCGCCGGTCGATCATGACGACCTCATGGCCGGCGCCGGTAAGCGCCTCTGCCATCATCGCGCCGGAAATTCCCATGCCGACGACGAGCACTTCGCATTTGACGTCGGGGGTCAGCGTCTGCGTCGGCACCGAGGGCGCGCGATAGGCCATCCAGACCGGCGTACCGGTTCGCAGATCGAGTTTACGCATGAAGATCGTTGCCCCGTTGGATTGCACTCTCCAACGGGGCTCCGACCACTAGGTTCCTCAGCCTGCCAAACGCTTCACGATCGCTTCGATCTGCGGGCGCAGATCGGCGCGGCCGAGCGCGAAGGCGAGGTTCGCCTCGACGAACCCTTCCGGCGAGCCGCAATCATAAGTCTCGCCGCGATAGTGGTAGCCGTAGAGCTTCTGGCTGTCGCCGAGCCGCAGCATGGCGTCGGTCAACTGGATCTCGTTTCCGGCGCCGCGCTCCTGCGTGGCGAGAAGATCGAAGATCTCCGGCTGCAGGATGTAGCGGCCGTTGATGTAGAGGTTGGACGGGGCGTCCGCCGGCTTCGGCTTTTCCACCATGCCGGTGATCTCGAAGCCCGCACCGGCCTTCGCACCCGCGCCGACGATGCCGTATTTGTGCGTCTCGGCCGGGTCACATTCGGCGACCGCGATGACGTTCGAACCCGTTTCCCCGTAGAGCTCGACCATGCCGCGCATGCAGCTCTTGTCCGAGCGCATGATCATGTCGGGCAGGAGCAGCGCGAAGGGCTCGTCGCCGACGAGGTCGCGCGCGCACCAGACCGCGTGGCCAAGCCCCAGCGGCTCCTGCTGGCGCGTGAAGCTCGTGGTGCCGGCGGCCGGCTGCATCGACTGCAGGAGTTCGATCTGCACCGTCTTGCCGCGCCGCGAGAGCGTCTCGTTGAGCTCGAACTGGAGGTCGAAATAGTCCTCGATATTGCCCTTATTGCGCCCGGTGACGAAGATGAAATGCTCGATCCCCGCCTCGCGCGCCTCGTCCACGACATACTGGATCACCGGACGGTCGACGACGGTCAGCATTTCCTTGGGCACCGTCTTCGTAGCGGGCAGGAAGCGGGTTCCAAGTCCTGCGACGGGGAAAACGGCCTTTCTGACTTTCTTCATCTGACGGTCCATTCTGAGTTTCATCGATGATCGCGACTTCGTGATCGGCGCGGCCGCGTACGTTCCGTCGCGGACATTTTCATGTCAATGTTGATCTGTCTTGAACGAAGGTGGCTGATTTGCCGCACGGAAAGGTTGAGCCAGGGGCGGCTCCGGACGGCATGGTAAACGCTTTCCTAACCCGATCGGTGCAGAATCGCTTCAAATCCTGAATCAAGGAGGAATTCATGAGCTTGAAGACATTCGTGGGATCGCTCGTCGCCGGTGCGCGGTCGCTGGGCGCGGTTCTGGCCGTGACGGGCATGACGATCGGCCTTTCTGTCATCTCCCAGCCGGCGCAGGCCGATGCCGGGTTCCAAAGGTGGGTCGCGCAGTTCCGTGCGACGGCGGCGCAGAGCGGCATATCCAACGCGACATTCGACCGCGCGTTCCAAGGCGTGACCGCGCCCGACCCCGAAGTGCTCGAAAAGGCCCGCTACCAGCCCGAATTCGTCGCGCCGGTCTGGGACTATTTCGACAACCGGATCAACGAGAACTCGATCGGCATCGGCCGCCAGAAGGCCAGTGAACACAATCGCCTGCTCGGCCAGATCGAGAGCCGCTTCGGCGTCGACCGCAACATCCTCCTCGCCATCTGGTCGATGGAATCGAACTATGGCGCGATCCTCACCAACGACCGGGTGATGCGCAACGTCATCCGTTCGCTCTCCACCCTCGCCTATGCCGACGAGCGCCGGCAGCGCTTCGCGCGCCAGCAATTGATCGCGGCGCTCGAAATCCTCCAGCGCGGCGACATCGACGTCCACCATTTGACCGGTTCGTGGGCCGGCGCGATGGGCCACACCCAGTTCATCCCGACCAGCTACAAGGCCTATGCGGTCGATTTCGACGGCAATGGCCGCCGCGACATCTGGAATTCGGTGCCCGATGCGCTCGCCACGGCCGCCAACCTTTTGTCCAGCAATGGCTGGCGGGCCGGCCATGCCTGGGGCTACGAGGTGAAACTGCCGGCGGGCCGCAAATTCCCCGGCGGCACGATGTCGCTCCAGCAGTGGCAGTCGATCGGCGTCGTGCGCGCCAACGGCCAGGCCTATCCGCGTCCTGGCGACAGCGCCGAACTGAAGGTGCCGGACGGCCGCGAAGGCCCGGCCTTCCTCGTCCTGCACAATTTCAACATGCTCAAGCGCTACAACAATGCCGACCGCTACGCGATCGCCGTCGGGCTTCTCGCCGACCAGATCGCCGGCCAGCCGCAACTCGCGCGCGATTGGAACCGTCCCTTCACGCGGCTCTCGTTCGACGAGACGCAGGAGTTGCAACAGCATCTTTTGACGCGCGGCTATTATGACGGCAATATCGACGGCAAGATCGGACCCGCCTCGCGCGATGCGATCAAGGCCTTCCAGTCGCGCATGGGAATGAGCGCCGACGGCCACCCCTCGAAGGAAGTTCTGTCCCGCATTCGGGGGCAGTAGGAACGGAGTACGATTTGGCATCGCGAGGTCTGCGCAGAGCAGCGTTTATCTGTCTGGCGATGATCCTGGCTTTCGGAGGCGTGCCGCAAGGCGCGCCTTTCGCCGTTTCGCCGGCGGCCGCGCAGCAACAGCAGCAACAGGGCGGCGGTCTTCTGCGCTTCCTGTTCCAGCGCAACCAGCCGGCGCCGCAGGTCTATGAAGCCCCCCAGCGCCAGCCGCAACGCCAGCGCGCGCAGCCCCGCCGGCAGCAGCAAGGCGCCGGCGGGCAGGCGCAGCGCCGCCAGCGCTCGTCATCGCCGGGACAGGCCGCCGCGCCCGCAGCAGCCGCCGCCGTCGCCAAGGCGGACGACGCGCGCAAGGTGCTCGTGGTCGGTGACTTCGTCGCCGGCGGATTGGCCGAGGGCCTCGAAGCCGCCGTCGAGGCGGACGCCTCGGTCGAGATCGTCGCCCGCGCGAATGGGTCCTCCGGCCTCGTGCGCGACGATTATTACGACTGGCCCGGCAACCTCGCCGCCATGCTCGACGAACTCGACCCCGCCATCGTCGTCGTCATGCTCGGCTCCAACGACCGGCAGGCCATGTCGGTCACCGGCACGTCGGAGGCGGCGCGCAGCGACGCCTGGCTGAAGGAATACGAGCGCCGCGCCAGCCTCATGGCCGAGGCGGTGACGGCAAAGGACATCCCGCTCGTCTGGGTCGGCATGATCCCCTTCCGCCCGTCCACCATGTCGGCCGACATGCTGGCCTTCAACGACATCTACCGCAAGGTCGCCGAAGCGGCCGGCGGCCAGTTCGTCGACGTCTGGGACGGCTTCGTCGACGAGAACGGCGCCTTCGTCGCCAGCGGCCCCGACATGAACGGCCAGCCGACCCAGCTTCGCGCCGATGACGGCATCAATGTCACCCGCGCCGGCAAGCGCAAGATCGCCTTCTTCGTCGAAAAGCCGCTGCAGCAGGCACTCGGCGCCGCGCCCGCGCCCGAACTCGTCTTCTTCGGCCCCGACCTGCCCCCCGGCTTCGTCGCCGGCCCGCGCGAGGCGCCCCGCATCGACCGCACCCAGCCCGTCGCTTTGTTTGCCGCACCCGCAACCGGCGGCGAACTCCTCGGCCGCAACATCGTCCGCCCGGTACGCGCGACGCCCGCCCCAAGGGTCGAGACGGAGGATGAGCCCGAAGGTGCCCCCACCGGCCGCGCCGACAATTTCATGCGCGAGCGCCCCGCGCCCGAACCGTTCGATGCAGGGATTACGGGAGCGCTGCGGCGATAGTTAAGCCGCCCCGACCCGCAACAGATCGTGGAAGTGAACGATGCCCACCGGCCGCTCGTCCTCGCAGACGACCAGCGCCGAAATGCCCTTTTCGTTGATGATGCCGGTGGCGGTGGCGGCCAGCATGTCGGGCGCGACCGTCTTCGGTGTGCGCGTCATCACCTCGTCGACGGAGAGCGCCGCCAGGTTGCGGTGAAGGTTGCGGGCAAGATCGCCATCG
The DNA here is from genome assembly GCF_052435475.1 of Aliihoeflea sp. Lineage (NCBI taxonomy): Bacteria > Pseudomonadati > Pseudomonadota > Alphaproteobacteria > Hyphomicrobiales > Phyllobacteriaceae > Aliihoeflea > Aliihoeflea sp. The sequence continues at coordinate 125,091 of NZ_JBQVMV010000011.1, read as the reverse complement.
GTGACGATGCCCGCGAGCCGGCCCTGATCGTCGACCACGCACACGCAGCCGAAGCGCTTCTTCGACAGGACGTGCACCGCGTCGGTCATCGCCGTGCCGAGCGGCACCAGCGGCACCTCGTCGCCCGAATGCATCAGGTCGCGCACATGCGTCAGGCTCGCGCCCAGCTTGCCGCCGGGGTGGAAGGTCTTGAAATGATCGGGCGTGAAGCCCCGCGCCTCGAGCAGCGCCACGGCCAGCGCGTCGCCCACCACGAGTTGCATCAGCGTCGAGGTCGTCGGCGCCAGCCCGTGCGGGCAGGCCTCCGCCACCTTCGGCAGCGCCAGCACCACGCTCGCCTCGCGCGCCAGCGCGGACTGCGTGCCCGAAGTGATGGCGATGAGCGGGATCGAGAAGCGCCGCGCATAGGCGATGATCCCGGTCAGTTCGCTCGTCTCGCCGGACCACGAAATGGCGAGGATCGCATCGTCCTCAGCGATCATGCCGAGATCGCCGTGATTGGCTTCGGCCGGATGGACGAAGAAGGCCGGCGTACCGGTCGAGGCGAGCGTCGCGGCGATCTTGGAGCCGATATGCCCGCTCTTGCCGACGCCCGTCACGATCACCCGGCCGGTGATCCCCTCCAGCGCCTCGACGGCGTCGGCAAAGGGCGCGGCAAGTCCGTTTTCGAAGGATTCGGCGAGGCGCGCGAGCCCCGCGGCCTCCGTCGCGAGCGTGCGGGCGGCCGACTGGGCGATCTGGTCGCGATCAGGAGCTTTGTTCGTTTTCTGGCGCAGCATGGGATGCGCTTAGCGTTCCTTTGCGGCCATGTCCATTACCGCGGTGGGCAGGCGCGATTTCAACACTTGGTTAACCAAGCCGCTTTACGGTTTCGTAAGCATGATTTTCCTCACCTGAAAGCGGCGCAGGCCCGATGGCAGACACAAGTTTCCGGCTTCGCAGGCTTGCCGCCGCGCTCGGTGTCGCATGCGCGGCCGCCGCGCTTTTCGCCGGCCATCAGGTGCTGGCGCAGCAGCCGCAACTGCCGCTGCGCGGCGATTTGCGCGACGACCCCGCGCGCGACCTTCTCACCCGTCCCTCGCTCGCTGAACGCAGCGTGCTCGAAGAAGAGGCGACGCGGGCGCAGGAGGCGTATCGCCCGTTCAGCGACGGTGCGCTCTCGCAAGGCAAGCCGCTTGCGGGTGAGCGCCGGCGCACCGATGCGCCCGAAACCGATGCGGTCATCGACCCCTTCGCCGGCCAGGCCGCGATCGATCTCGCCCGCCCGCAGCTTCGCGAAGGTCGTGAAAACGAACCGGACCGCGGCGCGGCGAGTGCGCTCGCCGAAGGCCAGGTCGACGACACGGTGACGGCAACCGTGCCGCTCGCCGCCGTCGATTCCCTCGACCTCGAACGCAATTTGCGCATCGGCGCCGATGCGTCGCGGGTCAATTCGATCGAGACGACGCGGCGCCTGCCGGACGACAATCCCTACGCGCCGATCGGCCTGCGCGTCGGCACCTTCGAGCTCTTCCCCTCGATCGAACAGGGCCTCGGCGCGACGACCAACGCAAACGGCAGCGCCGATGCGCAAAGCGCGATCTATTCGGAAACCACCGCGCGGTTCGAGCTGCGCTCCGACTGGTCGCGCCACGAGGCACGGTTGAACGGGTTCGGCCTCCTGCGCCGCGAACTTTCGGGCGCCGAAATCCGCGACACGGAAGCAGGTCTCGACGGCGAGTTGCTGCTCGATCTCGCGGGCGGCTACGAGGGCCGCGCCGCCTTCAACTATCTGCACCGCCCCGAATCCGCCTCCTCGCCGGTCGAACTGACGACGGGCGCCTCGCGGCCCGACCGCGACACCCTCGCCGGCGAACTCGGCATCGGGCGCGAAGTCGCGCGGCTGCGGCTCGGCCTGACCGGCAACGTGACGCGCGACATGTTCTCCGATGCACGGCTTCCTGACGGAACGGTGCTCAGCCAGGAGGACCGGAACTCGACGCTGGCAAGCCTGCGCCTGCGCACCGGCTACGAGATTTCGCCGGCCCTCATTCCCTTCGCCGAGGTCGAAATCGGCCGCCGCATCTACGACAACGAGATCGACGCAGCCGGTTTCGCACGCTCGGCCGACCGGCTGGCGCTGCGCGCCGGCATCGGCATCGACATCGCCGAAAAGTGGCGCGGCGAGGCCTATGCGGGCTGGCTGTCCGAAGACCCCGACGACGACGCGCTCGACGCCGTGTCCGGCTTGGAGCTTGGCGGCAACCTAGCCTGGTCGCCCTTGCGCGGCACGATCGTCGACCTCAACGCGCTGACGACGGTCGAAGGCACCACCTCCCCCGGCCAGAGCGGCTCGCTCCTCTACGCCGGAAACCTCTCGATCACCCGCGAACTGCGCGCAAACCTCACCGGCACGGCCGGGATAGGCCTCGACTACCGCGACTACGCCAACTCGTCCGCCTACGACATGACCTGGACCGGCCAGATCGCCCTCACCTGGTGGCTCAACCGCTACCTCGGCCTGACCGGCCGCGCCCGCTACGAAACTGTAACCAGCAGCGATCCCGGCCGCGAAAGCGACACGACGAGCGTGTTCGTGGGCTTGCGGGCGCAAAGGTAGCAGGCGGAAGCTCAGGTTTTTCCTGAATTGACCCCCACCCTGTATCCCTCCCCACAAGGGGGAGGGAGTTCGTCCGCCTCGTACATACCCTTCAATGCATCACCCGGCTCGAAGGAATGGCAAAACGCCGACGCCCTACCTCTTGTGGGGAGGGATAATGGGTGGGGGTCCCCCTCGCCCGACTTGGCAAAGCCCCCGCTTAAACCGCAGCCGTGCCCTCTAAACCCACCCCTGCATTTCCCGCCGCACGATCGTCTCGATCACCGCCATCCCCTCCTCCGAATCGTTCAAACACGGGATGTGCGCGAACTTCTCCCCTCCGGCATGCTCGAAGATCTCCCGCACCTCACCGTCGATTTCCTCCAGCGTCTCGATGCAGTCGGCGGAGAACCCCGGATTGACGATGGCGATCCGCTTCACGCCGTCCCTGGCGAGCTTCTCGACGGTCTTGTCTGTATAGGGCTGCAGCCATTCCTGCGCGCCGAAGCGGGACTGGAAGGTCGTCATCAGCCGGTCCTTCCCCCAGCCCAGTCGCTCGCGCAAAAGCCGCGTCGTCTTCTGGCAGTGGCAGTGATAGGGGTCGCCGCGCTCGAAATAGGCTTTCGGGATGCCGTGATAGGAGGCGAGCACGATTTCCGGTTCGAAATCGAGCGCGGCCAGATGCTTTTCCAGCGAGCGTGCCAGCGCCTCGATATAGACGGGCTCGTCATGATAGGGCGGCACCGAGCGGACGGTCGGCATATGCCGGATCTTCATCAGCGCGCGGTAGAGCTGGTCGTTCGCCGTCGCCGTCGTCGTCGCGGAAAACTGCGGATAGAGCGGGAACATCACGATGCGATCGCAGCCCGCCTTCATCAGATTGTCGACCGCACTGGCGATCGAGGGCTGACCGTAGCGCATCCCCCAGTCGACGACGATGCGATCGTCGCCGGAGAGCGCGGCAGCGAGCTTTTCGGCCTGCGCGCGGGTGATGGTGCGCAGCGGCGACTCGTCCCTTTCCATGTTCCAGATCTTGCGGTAATTCGCGCCCGATTTCGACGGCCTTGTCGTCAGCACCGCGCCATAGAGGATCGGATACCAGATCGCCTTGTTGAGCTCGATGACGCGCGGATCGGACAGGAATTCCTTCAAATAGCGCCGCATCGACGAATAGTCGGTGCCGTCGGGCGTGCCCAGATTGGCCAGAAGCACGCCGACCTTCTTCGCGCGAACCCGCGGATGTCCCTCGGGCAGCGGACCGATCGCCCGCGCAGCCTCACCGTCGATCTTCGTTTGCAGCGTCATCGCCGTCTCCTTCGCGCGGCGCCGCTCGTGCGTCGCCTGCCCCGCCAGTTCGGATTTCGTGGCCGGAAACTAGGCGTTCGCGCGCGTCGATCAATATGGCGCGTGGCCGCAGACACACTGTCCTCGCCCGTCAAATGAAACGGGCCGCCCGAAGGCGGCCCGCAGAAGGGTCCGGCGGCCGATCAGTTGGCCGGGATGACGAGTTCCATGCCGACATGCAGCCGGTTGGGATTACGCAATTCGGGGTTCGCCTCGGCGATCTCCATGTAGCGCTCGCCATCGCCCAGATACTGCTCGGCGAGTTCCCAAAGATTGTCGCCCGCGACGACCGTATGGGTCCGCGCGCCGCCATCCATGGCCGGTGCCGCCTCGATCGGATCGGCCTCCTCCTCGATCGGAGCGGCTTCCTCGGTCATCGGTGCGGCTTCCCCGGCCGGTGCCGCGTCCTCAGCAGGAGCGGCTTCCGGCGCTGCCGGCGCAGCTTCCTCGGCCGGCGCCGCCTCGATCGGATCGGCCTCTTCCTCCATCGGAGCGGCTTCTTCGGTCATCGGTGCGGCTTCCTCGGCCGGTGCCGCGTCTTCAGCCGGTGCGACTTCCGGCGCTGCCGGCGCAGCCTCTTCGGCCGGCACCGCTTCGATCGGAGCGGCTTCGTCCTCGGCAGGCGCGGCTTCCTCGGCCGGGGCGGCCTCGGGCTGCGGCGTCGTCAGTTCCTCGGCCGAAGGTGCCGGTTCTTCCGAAGCGTCGCTTGGCGCCGCTTCGTCCACGACCGGTTCGGTCGGCTCAGCCTGGGCGACATTGGTGATGCGGCCGTCCAGCATCGGCTCGTAGGGGCCGTTGTCGCGCAGATAGTCGGCGACGACCATTTCGAGGCCGGGTCCGAAATCATAGGCGTTCTGCGCGTTGGTGCCGAAGAGCTCGTAGCCGTCGCCGCCGCCGCGCATGAAGTTGTTGGTCGCAACGCCGTAGGTCGCCGCCTCGTCGAGCGCGACCCATTCACCGTTTTCCTCGATCTCGACCGACTGGATGCGCCCGCCATTGGCCGGCTGGCTCGGGTCGAAGGAATAGCGAATGCCCGCGACCTGCGGGAAGCGTCCGGCGCCCTCTTCGATGCCGGAGACGCCGTGTTCGAGCGAGGCGATGATGTCCGCGCCCGTCAGTTCGAACGTCGCCAGCGTGTTCTGGAACGGCAGCACGGCGAGCACTTCGCCCATCGTGATTTCGCCCGCATCGATGGACGAGCGCAGGCCGCCACCATTCTGGATGACGATGCGAACGCCCTGCTCCGAGGTACGGTGGAGCATCGCATCGGAGACGAGGTTGCCCATCGTGCATTCCTGCGCGCGGCAGGTCTCGCGGCTGCCGTCGATCGCCGCCGTCGTCTCGGAGACCGGCTGCATCATCAGTTCCTCGATCGGCGCGGCGAGCTCTTCCACCCGCGCGGCGATCTCGGCGTTCGGCTCCACCGACGCGTCGAGCAGGATCGTGTCGCCGGCCGCCGCCGTGACATTGCCCTCGTCGTCGAAGGTCACTTCGAGTTCGCCGACATATTTCGAGTTGGCATAGGCGTGGACGATCGGAACGTCGCGGCCCGACGGGTTGGCGACCATCGTCGGATAGGCTTCGGCGCCCTCTTCGGTGTTCGAGAAGCGCGTGTGGCTGTGGCCACCGACGATTACGTCGATTCCGTTGACCGCCGCCGCGATCTCCTGGTCGCGCGCGAAGCCGACATGGCTGACGAGCACGATCTTGTTGATGCCCTCGCCTTCCATGCGGGAGACGGCGTCGTTGAGATATTCGATCTCGTCGTCGAAGGTCACGTTCGGCCCACCGGCCGAGGTGACGTCCGTGTCGGTCGCCAGCACCGAGAGGATGCCGATGCGCTCGCCGCCCTTTTCGACGATCGTCCATTCCTCGATCTTGCCGGCAAGGCTCGTCTCGGCATCCGCGACGACCGTATTGCCCGAGATCACCGGGAATTCGGCCGCGTCGATGAAGTCGGCCAGCACCTGCGGACCGTCGTCGAACTCATGATTGCCGACGGCCATCGCGTCGAAGCCGATCATGTTCATGAACTCGACCGTGTCCTCGCCCTTGTAGGTCGTGTAGAACAGCGAGCCCTGGAACTGGTCGCCCGCGTCGAGCACGATCACATTGCGATCCTCGCCCGTCAGCGCGTCGCGGCGTTCGTTGATCTTGGTCGCCACGCGCGCGATCCCGCCGAAGCACTCGCCCGCCGTCTCGTCCTCGTCGGAGCACGTCGCATCCGAGGAGTTGATCGACTGGATGCGCGAATGCAGATCGTTGATGTGGAGGATGGACAATGTGTAGTCGGCAAAGGACTGGCTGGCCGAAAGGGCCAGCGTCGACACCGACATGGCTGCGACGAGGGTGAGTTTCTTCATCTTGTTTGACGCTCCCGGAGTGAACCCATCGACACCTGACACACGACCATGACGATCGTGCTACGGCATCGTTGGTGAACATGTTCACACCTCAGTTCCGCCCGCGCAAGCGCTTTCGTCCCTGACGCCGGGACAGTTCGCCCCCTTCGGCGCGCCCGTGGTTAACGGCCACGAAAAAGGGCCGCCCCGCGGGACGGCCCTCGTCGATCTTCCAGTTGGTGACGGCGGCCTACGAGACGCCCTGGCTGCGGATCAGCGAGAACTGGTTGCCGGCCTCGCCGGTGCAGTTGAGCTGGCCCGCGCCTGCCATCTGGCAGTTGACGCGCGAGGTCGTCTGGCGGATCAGCGAGGTCAGCGTGATCTCGACCGAGCCCTGGCCGCGATCGACATAGCTGCCTTCGGCGAGGCGGTTGCCCGTATCGGTCGCAACCGTCTCGAACTGGCCGTTCGAGAAGCGCGAGATCGCGACGCCGTCCGTGCTCGCCCATTCGCCGTCGACCTGCGAAGCGGCCATCTGCGGCGCCTGGATCATCGGCCGCGAGGCCATCTGGCCGGGTCCGGGCCCCATTCCCTGGCAGCCGGCGAGCGCCAGCATGAGAGCCGCGGTTCCGGCCGCACCCCAAATTCGTGTCTTGGTCATCTTGGAAATTCTCCTCGTCCCCGAGCCTAAAGTCACCGCTTTCGGCGGCAAAAGCAAGGCGTCGCACGGCGTGTCGCCGTGCCGCCCCCGCCCCTTTAATGCTCAGTGGACCAAAATGTTGCGAAACTGCCAGGGATCGTTTTCGTCGATGTCCTCGGGAAAGAGCCCCGGCCGCCCGTCGAGCGGCGTCCAGTCGGTGTAGTAGCCCTTCACCGGGCCGAGATACGGCATCTGGATTTCGAGGCAGCGGCGATAATCGATCTCGTCGGTCTCGACGATGCCGGCCTCCGGATTTTCCAGCGCCCAGACCATGCCGGCGAGCACCGCCGAGGTCACCTGCAAGCCCGTCGCGTTCTGGTAGGGCGCAAGTTCGCGCGTCTCGTCGAGCGAAAGCTGCGAGCCGTACCAGTAGGCGTTCTTGCCGTGGCCGTAGAGCAGCACGCCGAGCTCGTCGATGCCGTCCGTCAGTTCGTCCTCGTCGAGCACGTGCTGGACCGTCTGCGCCCTGCCCGCCGCGCCGAACATCTCGTGCATCGAAAGCACCGCGTCGTTGCAGGGGTGATAGGCATAGTGGCAGGTCGGCCGGAACTCCGCCGCCCCGTCCGGGCCCTTCACGGTGAAGAAATCGGCAATCGAGATCGCCTCGTTATGGGTGACCAGAAAGCCGTATTGCGGTCCGGGCGTCGGGCACCAGGAACGCACGCGCGTGTTCGCGCCGGGCTGCTCGAGGAAGACACCGGCCTTGCAGCCATGGTCGTGTTCCTTGAGATTGGCCGGCTTCCAGGTCTCGTGCGTTCCCCAGCCAAGTTCGGCCGGCTGCAATCCTTCCGAGATGAAGCCCTCGACCGACCACGTGTTCCAGAACACGTCCATCGGCTTCGGCTTCTTGGTGCGCTGCGTGTCGCGCTCGGCGATGTGGATGCCCTTGACGCCGACGCGCTGCATCAGCTTCGCCCAGCCCTCGCGGTCCTCGACCGACGGCTCGGCGAAGTCGAGCTTCATTTCCGAAGCGAGGTCGACCAGCGCCTTCTTGACGAACCACGACACCATGCCCGGATTGGCCCCACAGCAGGAAACGGCCGTCGTCCCGCCGGGATTTGCCGCCTTCTCGCGGCGCACGCTCTCGCGCAGCGCATAATTGGTGCGCTCGGCGTTGGACGCGCTCATGTCGAAATAGAAGCCGAGCCAGGGCTCGACCACGGTGTCGATGTAGAGCACGCCGAGTTCGCGACACATCTTCATCATGTCGAGCGAGCCGGTATCGACCGAGAGGTTGATGCAGAATCCCTGCCCGTCGCCCTTGGTCAGATAGGGCATCAGCAGGTCGCGATAATTGTCGCGCGTCACATGCTCCTGGATGAAGGGAATGCCGCGCTCGTCAAGCAGGGCCTTGTCCTCGTCGCGCGGGTCGATGACCACGAAGCGCGACTTGTCGTATTTGAAGTGACGTTCGATGAGCGGCAGCACGCCGCGTCCGATAGAGCCGAACCCGACCAGCACGATCGGTCCGGTGATTTCACCATGGACGGGCCAATTGCGTTCTGCCATTTCCGGACGTCTCCTTCTTCAGTTGAATGATGGCTTGCTAAACCACAGATCGCGCGATGCCGATAGCCATCAATGCGGCAGCGCCATGTCAGTTGCGTGAAATGGCGCGAAGCGCAGAAACCAGCCTGTCGCGGTCCTGCAACAGGCCCTTATAGGCAAGCTTGTCGCGATCCATCGACGAGAGCTGTTCGGCGAACCCGTCGGCGACCCGGACATGATCCTCATGCGCCGCGATCCGCGCCAGCGGGTTCAGGTAGATGCGGATGGTGAAGAGGATGTCGCCCGTCTGCGGTAGCTTGCGCAGCGTCTGCCGCTCGACGCGGATGAACGCGCGCGCCGCCACCTCCTGCGCGGAAAGTTCGCGAATTCCTTCGGCCGCGCGGTCGATCCGGCTGGCATGCGAAAGCGGGTGGTAGAGGTCGGGATTGCCCTGCATCGACCAGTTCATCCGCTCCACCGGATTGCCCGGCTGCAACTTGTCGAACATGCGCGCGATGAGTTCGGCCATCCGCGTGCCGCGCCCGAATTGCGGCACCGGCTGGTGAATGTCCTCCAGCGCCCGGTCGTATTTCTCGGTCAGCGACCAGGACGAGGGAAAGCACAGCGACGCGGCGACGAGCCGCCAGCCATCGACATCCTTTCGCATCAGGACGAGGTCTTCCTGCACCAGATGCGAGGCAATTTTTAGCGGTGACGTGCCGTCGGCGAGCGACACGATGCGACCGCCAATCCGCACCTCGCCGTCCTCGACGCGATGCGTCGCGCCATGCCGTTCGGCAAGGTTCTCGACGATCAGATCGAGCACTTCCTGCTGTGCCGCCTGCGTGTCTTCGCGCTCCACAAACACCTTCTCCGGCAGTTCGCCGTAGAGCCGATCCTTCTCCGCCAGATACGGCTCCAGCGCGTCGTCGACCTCCAGCCATGTGGCGAGGTCCATCGGCTTCAGGCCGATCGTGAAGGGCTTGGACGACCCGTCGAAGGGCGTATATCGCATTCACTCACTCTCCAGTCGCGCCGCGATCAACCCGCGCAGCGAATTGCCGACGAAGACCGCCCGCGCCCGCGCAATGTCGCTTGGCAAAAGCCGCGCTTCAACCGCCTTGCCTTGGTCCAGAAGCTCCGCCCGCAGCACCCCCGGCAGCGCGCCCGCCTCCACCGGCGGCGTTGCGAGAGCGCCGTCGCCAAGGTCGAGGAACAAGCTGGTGATCGTCCCCTCGGCAAGCTCGCCGTCGCCGTTGAGCAACAGCACCTCACTGATGGTTTCGGCCGAAAACTCACCCCGCGCCTGCGCATAGATTGCTCGGCTGTCGGTCTTGTGCCGGCGCAGCGGATCGGCGGCATCGAGCCGCGTCGCCGCGATGGCAAGCTGCCAGACCGTGCCGCGCGGAAGCGCCGTGAATGGCGTCGTCGTCAGCCCGATCTGGCCCGTCGTCGATAGCTCCAGCCGAACCCGCAAGGCCTCTTCGCTGGCGATCCAGTCGAGCACGTTTTCCGCGTCCTGCCGGTTGAAAGCAAAGCCCAGCGCGACCGCCGAATGCGCCATGCGATCCACATGCCGCGCGCGGCGCGGGATCGTGCCGTCCGCCTCGCGGCGCATGGTCTCGATCAGGGCGTAGCCGGCGAGTTGCCCGTCGCGAAGCGCGCTTTCAAAAGGCATTCGGCATATTCCCCTTCTGCCGTGGAATCGAAGACGACACCGCCGCCGACATTGTAGACGGCCTCGCCCGACGGATAGAGCGACAGGGTGCGGATCGCAACGTTGAACCGCATCCGCTGGCCGGGTGCAACCCAGCCGACCGCGCCGCAATAGACGTCGCGCGGACCGTCCTCCAGTTCCCGCAATATCTCCATGGCGCGGATTTTCGGCGCCCCGGTGATCGAGCCGCAGGGGAAGAGCGCAGCAAAAATGTCGGCAATGTCGAGTCCCGGCAGAAGCTTCGCGCGCACCCGGCTCACCATCTGGTGCACCGTCGCGTAGGTCTCGACCTTGAAGAGGTCCGGCACGTCGAGCGTCCCGACCTCGCTGATCAGCGAAATGTCGTTGCGCAGAAGATCGACGATCATCCGGTTCTCGGCCTGGTTTTTCGGATCGCCGGCAAGAAAATCGCGCTGGCGCGCATCGTCTTCCGGTGTCGCTCCACGCGGCGCGGTGCCCTTCATCGGCAGCGTTTCGATCCAGCCGTCGCGCGAAACGTCGAAGAAGAGTTCCGGCGAGCGTGAGACGACGACCGGTCCGTCGAGTTCGACCAGCGCCGAATGGCGCACCGGCTGGCGCACGGCAAGCTGCCGGAAGATCGCCAGCGGATCGCCCTCCCACCGCGCATGGACGGGAAAGGTCAAATTCCCCTGATAGCAGTCGCCGGCACGCAGATGGTCATGCAGCTTGGCGAACCGCGCTTCGTAAGTCGCCGCGGACCACGTCGCACGCGCGTCGAGTATCGCCGGCTCGGCATTCGAATGTGGCCGGAAAATCTGGCCGGCATCGCCCTCGAACGGGCCGTCGAATATGCCGAAGCACAGAAGCGGGGCGCGGCGGTTTTCGGGTAGCAGAGGCCGCAGTTTCGGCTCCAGAAGATAGCCGGCTTCATAGGAGACATAGCCGGCCAGCCACTTGCCCGCTTCCCGCGCCACCTGCGCTTCCTCCAAAGCCGGAAAGAACTCTCGTTCGTCCCACGCCACGATCAGCCGTTCCGGCTCGGCGAACAGAAGTTCACGCCCGGAAAAATCGTCGCGGAAGAGCACGAAGCTGCGAAAGTTCATTTGCGTGTGCTGCGGAAGCCCCGCGCGTCGATCGCGTCGGCGATGTCCTCGCCCATCTTGAGCGTGCGGACCAGCAGCGGCACGGCAAGCGCGACGAGGCTTCCATCGAGCCCGCGCGCCCTCTGCGCCTCGCGCACCTCCGCGCCCACCGACGCGATCAGCGGAATGAACCGAAGGGCGAGTGACAGCGCGAGGCTGATCTTTTCGACATCGACGCCGAGCTTTGCGAGCGGCTGCAAGCCGGTTTCGATCGCCGCCATGATCGCCGATGACGGGGTCGTCAGCGTCACCAGCCCGGCGAGGAGCACGAGCGCGGCAAGCCGCATTCCCATCGCGAACGCCGCTTCCCAGCCATTCAGCCAGGCGTGCGCAAGCACGAGGAGAACCATGACGATCAACAACGGCCGCAACACCTGCCAGATGTCGCGAAGCGTCAGCCCGGCCAGGAAGTACAGCGCGATTGCGACGGCGAGCGCAGCCGCCGTCCCGGCCAGTCCAGTCACGAAAAAGAGTCCGGTTCCGGCAATGGCGAGCACCGCCATTTTCGGCCCCGCCGCAAGGCGATGGATCGGGCTCGTTCCGGGCCGGTAGGCAGAGATCATCCCATCAGGCCTTCATAGTGGCGGATCGCATCGAAGGGCTTGCCGTCGAGGACGAGCCCGCCCTCGTCGAACACCAGCGCACGGTCGAAATTGGCGACGAGATCGAGGTCGTGTGTCACCACGATCGCCATCTCGTCCAACTCCGAAATCGTCCGGGCGACGCGCCTCTTGTTGCGCAGGTCGAGCAGCGTCGTCGGCTCGTCGAAGATGATGATCTCAGGCTCCAGAATTGTCACGCCGGCAATCGCCACCATCTGCTTCTCGCCGCCCGAAAGACGGTGCGTCTGCTCCTTGGCGAGGTGCGAAAGTCCGAACCGGTCAAGCCCCGTTTCGACCATCCGGGCGATCTCGTCCTTCGGAAGTTTGCGGTTCTTCAAGCCGAAGGCGAGGTCTTCCTCGACCACCGGATAGACGATCTGGTTGTCCGGGTTCTGGAAGACGAAGCCGACCTTCCCCCTCACCTCTTTCCCATCGCTTTTCGTATCTAGCCCATCGACGAAAACGCTCCCCGACGTCGGCACTAGCAAGCCGTTGATCAGGCGCACGAACGTGCTCTTGCCCGACCCGTTGGCGCCGATCACGGCAATGCGCCGCTCGGTGAGTTCGAGGCTGAAGGGCTTCAGAACCTCGCGCTCGCCGAAGCGGTGGCTGACGCCGGAGAAGCGGATCATGCGCGGCGGGGCGCCTCGATCAGCGGATAGGATTTGCGCACCGTCACCGCCACCGTCGCGGCGATCGCGGCCTTGATCAAATCGCCCGGAATGAAGCCCAGCGAACCCGCCGCCGCCTCGAAATAGGAGAGCCCGGTGGTCAGGCTGATCCAGGCGATGCCGATCGGATAGAGGACGAGAATGCCGCCGAGGACGTTGATGCCGAGCGCCTGGAAGAAGCCGAGATTGCGCCAGAAACGCTCGCAGAGGAGGCCGACCACGAAGGCCACCAGAATCCACGAAACGAGGAAGCCGCCGCCCGGTCCAGCGAAGACCGCGAAGCCGCCGCGCCCGCCGGCCAGAAGCGGAAGGCCCGCCGCGACGAGGACGAGGAACAGCGCGAGCGCCAGCGAACCGCGCTTGGCGCCGAGGACGGAACCGGCCAGCATCGCGCCCATCGACTGCGCCGTGATCGGCACGCCGACGATCGGCAGGGTGAACGGGGGGAAAACTCCGAGCGCTGCCGTCAGAGCGGCGAAAAGCGCGATGAAGACGATGTCTTTTGTGTTCATTGTGGCCCCGTTTCAGAGAATTTCGGCCCGTTCCGGCCGGTTTTGAGCTCGTTCGTTACGCCTTTGCGGCGAAATCTTCAACGCGCGGATAAGTCCGCCCGCAACCTGTCCACATCGGGCGAGTTCTGTGAGGCGAAGGAGCCCTCGCCATGACCAAGCATTTCGAAACACCCGTCAACCTCACCGACGGCCGCAGCCTCGCCTCGCTCGACGACGCCATCGCCGCCCTCTCCGACACCGGCTGGCCGGAGCGCGGGCCGCGCCACGACGAGGCGCTCGACATCTGCCTCAAGGTCCGCGACGGCCACCGTTCTCTATCGGAAGGCCGCATGGCGCTGGAGATGGCCGCGCAGGAAGCGGGCAATCTCCAGCCCTGATTTCCTAGATGTGCAAGGCGTGGCCAAGCGTCCGCAAAGCCGCTTCCTGCAAGGCTTCGCCCTGTGTCGGATGGGCGTGGATCGTGCCGGCGATGTCCTCCAGCCGGGCGCCCATTTCAAGTGCGAGCCCGAACGCCGCCGACAGTTCCGAGACGCCCCGTCCGACCGCCTGGATGCCGAGCACCAGATGGTTGTCCGACCGCGCCACGACCCTGACGAACCCCGCCTCGTCAGCCATCGACATAGCGCGGCCATTGGCGGAAAACGGGAACTGCGCCGTCTTGATCTCGCGCCCCGCCGCCTTCGCCTGATCGGGTGACAATCCGACCGAAACGATCTCCGGATCGGTGAAGCAGACGGCCGCGATCGCCACCTTGTCCCAGCTCCGTTTATGGCCCGCGACGATCTCCGCGACCATCTCGCCCTGCGCCATCGCGCGGTGCGCCAGCATCGGCTCGCCGGTCACGTCGCCGATGGCGAAGATGCCGCGCATGGAGGTGCGGCACGCGTCGTCGATGCGCACGAAGCGGCCATCCATGTCGAGCACCATTTCCTCGCGGCCCCAGCCCTCGGTCGCCGGCTTGCGCCCGACCGTGATGAGGATCGCGTCGGCCTCGATCTTCTGCTCCGCACCGTCTGCCGTCTCGACCAGAAGCGCGCCGGTGCCGGACAGGCCCTTGGCCTTGGCGGACAGCAACAAGTCGATGCCGAGTTCGCCAAGCCGCTTGGCGACCGGGCGCACCAGTTCAGCGTCGTAGAGCGGCAGGATGCGGTCCAGCGCCTCGACGACGGTAACCTTCGCGCCAAGCTTGGCAAAAGCGGTGCCGAGTTCGAGCCCGATATAGCCGGCGCCGATGACGGCGATCTTCTCCGGCAGCTTCGTCAGCGCCAGCGCTTCGGTCGAGGACATGACCTTGCCGCCGAAGGGCAGGTTCGGCAGCTCGACGGACTGCGAACCGGTCGCGATGACGATGTGCTCGGCGCGGATGATCTGCATGCCGGTCGACGTCTCGACCTCGACGGTCTTGCCATCGCGGAACCGCGCGCGGCCCTCGACGCTCTTGACCTTCGCCTTCTTGAGAAGTCCCGAAACGCCGGTCGTCAGCCGGCCGACGATGTTGTCCTTCCAGGCGATGGTCTTCTTGAGGTCGATCGCCGGCGAGGCGAGCGAGATGCCGACCGGCGACGCGCCCTTGGAGGCCTCGGTCGCTATGTGGAATTCGTCCGCCGCGTGGATGATCGCCTTGGAGGGGATGCAACCGACATTGAGACAGGTGCCGCCGGGGCGCTTTTCCTCGACGATGACGGTGTCGATGCCGAGCTGACCCGCCCGGATCGCGCAGACATAGCCGCCGGGCCCGGCGCCGATGACGAGGAGTTTGCAGGAGATGTCTTTCATGAAGTGGCTCCTGCTTGCGGGGTTTGGGCCCTATGGCGCCCCCCTCTGTCCTGCCGGACATCTCCCCCGCACGGGGGGAGATTACGCTGTGTCGATGACGAGACTAATCTCCCCCCTCGCGGGGGAGATGTCCGGCAGGACAGAGGGGGGCGTGAAGGATCGCGACAAGAATTGACCATGCTCAATCCCCCACAAAAATCAGCGCCGGCGTCTCCAGCAGCGCCTTGACGCGCTGGATGAACCGCGCCGCGTCCCAGCCGTCAATCACGCGATGATCGAAGGACGACGACAGATTCATCATCTTCCTCGGAATGAACTGCGTGCCGTCCCAGACGGGCCGCATCATCATCTTGTTGACGCCGACGATGGCAACTTCGGGGTGGTTGATGACGGGGGTGGTGACGATGCCGCCCATCGCGCCGAGCGAGGTGATGGTGATGGTGGAGCCGGAAAGTTCCTCGCGGCTGGCGGTGCCGGACTTCGCCGCCTCGGCGAGGCGGCCGACTTCCGCGCCGCAATCCCAGATGTCACGCGCCTCGACATGGCGCGCAACGGGCACGACCAGCCCGGTCGGCGTCTGCGCGGCGATGCCGATATGGATGCCGCCATGCTGACGGATGATGCCCGCCTCGTCGTCGAAGATCGCGTTGATCTCCGGCTGCTCGCCGATCGCCTTGGCCATCGCGCGCATCAGGAAAGGCAGGATGGTGAGCTTGGGCTGGTCCGGTTTCTTCGACGCATTCATCGCCGCGCGAAGCTCTTCGAGCGCGGTGACGTCGATTTCCTCGACATAGGTGATGTGCGGGATGGAGCGCTTGGCGAGCGCCATCTTCTCCGCGATCTTGCGGCGAAGGCCGACGACTTTGACCTCGGTGATTTCGGTGTTGCGGGACATGCCGCGCGGTGCGCTGGTCGAGCGGCCGGCGGAGAGGAACGCGTCGAGGTCTTCGTGGCCGATGCGGCCTGCGGGACCGGAGCCGGCGACTTGGCGCAGGTCGATGCCGGCCTCCTTGGCACGGAGGCGGACGGCTGGGGAGGCCAGAGGTTTTTCGCCTTCTGGGCGGGGGGCGCCGGTGGAGAGGGAGCTACCCCCACCCTTTATCCCTCCCCACAAGGGGGAGGGAGGCGTCGGCGCTTTTGCCTTACTCTGCGCCGGCGCAGCCGCCTCATCTGTGGATGCATTCTCGGCTTTTGGCGATGCCGTCTCCGGTTCCCCTCCCCCTTGTGGGGAGGGGTTAGGGGTGGGGGTCACTTCTTTGGAAGACTCTTCTTCCAGCCCCTCACCGCCCGTCTTGATCCGGATGAGCGGCGCGCCGACCGCGACGACGTCGCCGATCTCGGCGCCGAGCCACGAAATCTCGCCCTCGACGGGCGACGGGATCTCGACCGTTGCCTTGTCGGTCATCACTGCGGCCAGCACCATGTCCTCGCGGACCGGATCGCCGATCTTGACGTGCCATTCGACGAGTTCCGCCTCAGCCACGCCTTCGCCGACATCGGGCATCTTGATCGTGTGTTCAGCCATGATGCACTCCGAGCATGGTGTCGGCGGAATGGGGAAGCGCCTGCGGAAGCACCCCCACTCCGTCCCTTCGGGCCACCTCTCCCCCTGCCCAGGGGAGAGGAAACCAAGCTGGAAAAGCGCCGGCGCTGCGGCAGCGCATTTCCTCTCCCCCGGGCAGGGGGGGCCGAAGGACGGGCGAGACCCGTGGCTCGCCCCGGCAAGGTGGCACGCGAAGCGTGACGGAGTGGGGGTGATTGCGCTGTTTCAGAAGGGCCATCCTCACGCCTCCATCACGGCGCGAAGCGCTTCGCTGACGCGGGCGGGGCCCGGAAAATAGTCCCATTCCTGCGCGTGCGGATAGGGCGTGTCCCAGCCGGCGACGCGGGCGACGGGGGCTTCGAGGTGGTAGAAGCAGTGTTCCTGCACCAACGTGACGAGTTCCGCGCCGAAGCCGGACGTCATGGTCGCCTCGTGGACGACGACGCAGCGGCCGGTCTTCTTGACCGACGCCGTGATGGCGTCGAGGTCGAGTGGCAAAAGCGTGCGCAGGTCGATTACCTCGGCGTCGATGCCGGCGTCTTCGGCCGCGGCGAGCGCGACATGGACCATGGTGCCGTAGGCGAGAATGGTGACGGCCGAGCCCTCGCGGCGGGTGATGGCCTTGCCGAGCGGCACGGTGACGTGATCGGCGGCGACGTCGCCCAGATCGTGCTTCGACCAGGGCGTGACGGGCCGGTCGTGATGACCGTCGAAGGGGCCGTTATAGAGGCGCTTGGGTTCGAGGAAGATCACCGGGTCGGGGTCCTCGATGGCCGCGATCAGCAGGCCCTTGGCGTCCTGCGGGTTGGACGGGACGACGACCTTAAGGCCGGAGACGTGGGTGAACAGGGCTTCCGGGCTCTGGCTGTGCGTCTGGCCACCGAAGATGCCGCCGCCGGTCGGCATGCGGATGACGATCGGGCAGGTGAACTGGCCGGCCGAGCGGTAGCGGATGCGGGCGGCCTCCGAGACGATCTGGTCATAGGCCGGATAGACATAGTCGGCGAACTGGATTTCGACGCAGGGGCGAAGACCGTAGGCGGCCATGCCGACCGCGACGCCGACGATGCCGAGTTCGGAGATTGGCGTGTCGAAACAGCGCGACGAGCCGTATTTCTGTTGCAGGCCGGCGGTGCAGCGAAAGACGCCGCCGAAATAGCCGACATCCTCGCCGAACACGACGACGTTTTCATCACGGCCCATGGAGACGTCCATGGCGTCGCGGATCGCCTCGATCATGGTCATGCGGGGCATGGGGTGGACTCCGTAATCGGCTGCGTTTCGCCCTGTCGCGCCCCCCTCTGTCCTGCCGGACATCTCCCCCGCATGGGGGGAGATCGGCCTTCATGACGACCTCCATCAACAGTCGACGTTTGCGTGGGACGACGACGCGCGTGATCTCCCTCCTTGCGGGGGAGATGGGCGGCAGCCCAGAGGGGGGCAACGTGGAGCATCGAAGCTTCAATCAAACCCATCATCCCTCAAACCCCCGCCTGCTGGCGCTGGCGCCGCAGATGCGGCGGCATTTCGGCGTAGACGCCTTCGAACATGTCGCGCGCGGAAGGTCTGCCGCCGGCGTGGAGGGTGCCGTGCTTTTCGGCTTCCTTCTGCGCGGTGATGACCATGTCGAGCACTTCGGCTTCGGCCTGCTTGTGACGGTCGTCGGTCCACACGCCGCGGCGGATCAGATGGTTCTTCAGGCGGATGACCGGATCGCCGAGGGGCCAGTTGTCGGATTCGGTCTTGGGGCGGTAGGCGGATGGGTCGTCGGAGGTGGAATGCGCGCCGACGCGGTAGGTGACATATTCGACCAGCGTTGCGCCGAGGCCCATGCGGGCGCGCTCGACGGCCCATTTGGCGACGGCGTGGACAGCGAGATAGTCGTTCCCGTCGACGCGCAGCGCGGGCAGCCCGAAGCCGAGGCCGCGTGCGGCGAAGGTGCCGGCGCCGCCGCGGGCGATGCCCTGGAAGGTCGAAATCGCCCACTGGTTGTTGACGATGTTGAGGACGACCGGCGCGCGGTAGGTGGAGGCGAAGACGAGCGCGGCGTGGAAATCGCTTTCCGCGGTCGAGCCGTCGCCGATCCATCCGGCGGCGATGCGGCTGTCGTTCTTGATGGCGGACGCCATCGCCCAGCCGACGGACTGGATGAACTGGGTGCCGAGATTGCCCGAGATGGAGAAGAAGCCGTGGTCCTTGGCCGAATACATGATCGGCAATTGCCGGCCCTTCAGCGGGTCGGCCTCGTTGGAATAGATCTGGTTCATCATGTCGACCATCGGATAGTCGCCGGCGATGAGGAGGCCGGCCTGCCGATAAGTCGGGAAGTTCATGTCGCCGGGCTCCATGGCCCGCCGAAACGCGCAGGAGACGGCCTCCTCGCCCATATGCTGCATGTAGAAGGACGTCTTGCCCTGGCGCTGCGCCATCTGCATGCGCGCATCGAAGGAGCGCAGCGTCATCATGTGCTTGAGGCCCTCGAGCAGTTCCTCATCGGTCAGCGTGCCGGCCCAGGGGCCGACCGCCTCGCCGTCGCGATTGAGGACGCGGATGATCGAGAACGCCATGTCGCGGATCGTCGCCGGATCGACATCGACCGGCGGGCGCTCGACGGAGCCGGCGCGCGGGATCTTGACCTTGGAGAAATCCGGTTGGCCGCCAGGGCGTACCTCCGGCTCCGGCACGAACAGTCCGCCTTTGCGAGTCTCGACCATCCAACTTCCTCCCTTTGGGGCAATTTAGGACAGGATTGCTGACCTAGTCATCCCCTCATCGCACGCGAATTTCCTCACATCGACTTTTCGAGAAGCGCCAGCGCGGCTTGCTTCGTCAATTCGACCGGGTTGCCGCCTGCGGTCGGATCGACGATCGCCATTTCGGCGATGAGGTCGCGGCGCGCGTCGTCCATCTGGAGGCCGGGGATGAGGTCGCGCAGGGTGGAGGGTACAGACAGTTCGGTGCGAAGGTCCATGATCTTGCTGCGAAAGCCGTCGAAACCGCCGGAAATGCCGCAATAGGCGGCGAGGCGCTCGATGCGTTCTTCGATCGCGGGGCGGTTGAAATCGAGGACATAGGGCATGAACAGCGCATTGGTCATGCCGTGATGCGTGTCGTAGAGCGCGCCGATCGGGTGCGAGAGCGAATGAATCGCACCGAGGCCCTTCTGGAACGCGGTGGCGCCCATCGCGGCGGCCGACATCATGTGCGCGCGGGCCTCGATGTCGGTGCCGTCGGCAAAGGCGCGGGGAAGGTTTTCGAGGACGAGGCGAATGCCTTCGAGCGCTATTCCGTCGGCCATCGGGTGGTAGCCGGGGGCGCAATAGGCTTCCAGGCAATGCGCCAGCGCGTCCATGCCGGTGCCGGCAGTGATCGCCTTCGGCATGCCGACCGTGAGTTCGGGATCGGCGATGACGGTGACGGGCAGCATCTTCGGGTGGAAGATGACCTTCTTCGTGTGCGTCGCCTCGTTGGTGAGCACGCCCGCGCGACCGACTTCGGAGCCGGTGCCGGCTGTGGTCGGCACGGCGATGACGGGGGCGACGGCCGCAGAATCTGCGCGGGTCCACCAGTCGCCGACATCCTCGAAATCCCAGATCGGGCGCGGCTGGCCGGCCTGGAAGGCAATGAGCTTGCCCAGATCGAGCGCCGACCCGCCGCCAAACGCGATGACGCCGTCATGCCCGCCGGATTTGAAGACGGTGATGCCGGCGGCGAGGTTGGATTCGACCGGGTTCGGCCGGACGTCGGAGAATATGCCATAGGTGACCGTCGCCTTGTCGAGGATCGCCAGCGTGTCGGCGACGACGGGGAGTTTGGCGAGACCCGGATCGGTGACGAAGAGCGGGCGCGCGATGCCGGCCGATTTGAGGACGGCGGGCAGTTCACTGACCCGACCGGGGCCGAAGAGGACGGTGGTCGGGAAGTTCCACTTGAAGGTGAGGGTCATGTCATTGGCTTTCGGTATGTGAAGGCGCCCCCTCCACCATGCTGCGCATGGTCGGGGCGAGCCGCGGGTCTCGCCCGCC
Source organism: Aliihoeflea sp. (assembly GCF_052435475.1). Lineage (NCBI taxonomy): Bacteria > Pseudomonadati > Pseudomonadota > Alphaproteobacteria > Hyphomicrobiales > Phyllobacteriaceae > Aliihoeflea > Aliihoeflea sp. The sequence goes on along the minus strand of NZ_JBQVMV010000011.1, from coordinate 104,690 downwards.
TTGCAGGCCCCCCCGCTTCGCAGGGGAGGATCTGAGGTCGCGGCCGATCTCGACGGTTGATCCTCCCCCGTTTAAGGGGGAGGTGGCGCGAAGCGCCGGAGGGGGCGTTCGAGCGATGCGCATCAGACTTCGCGCAGATGATAGCCCTTGGGGCGGGTGAGGTTGTCGTAGCCGGTGCGGCCCATAGCGCCGCCCTTGCCGGTGTCCTTGACGCCGGTCCAGACGAGGCCGGGGTCGACATAGTCGCAGCGGTTCATGAAGACCGTGCCGGTCTCGATCCGGTCGCCGAGCGCGGCGGCGCGGTCGGCATCGGTGGTCCACAGCGAGGCGGTGAGGCCGTAGGGGCTGTCGTTCATGAGCTGGATCGCCTCGTCGTCGTCGCGCACCTTCATGATGCCGACAATGGGCCCGAAACTCTCCTCGCGCATGACGCTCATCTGGTGATTGACGTTGGTCAGCACTTCGGGCGCGAGATAGGGCGAGCCTTCGCGGTCGTTGTCGACCTTCATGCCGACATGGGCGACCGCGCCCTTGCGCAGCGCCTCGGCCTTCTGCTCACGCACGAAATCGGCAAAGCGCGGTTGCGCCATCGGCCCTATCGTGGTCGCCTCGTCGAGTGGGTTGCCGACGACGTAATTCTTCGTCTCGGCGATGAAGCCCTCGACGAAATCGTCATAGACCTTTTCGTGGACATAGACGCGCTCGATGCCGCAGCAGCACTGGCCCGAATTGTAGAACGCGCCGTCGACGAGGTTGGCGACGGCATGGTCGAGCTTGACGTCCGGCAGGACATAGGCCGGGTCCTTGCCGCCAAGCTCGAGGCCGAGCGTCATGAAGGTGCCGGCGGCAGCCTTCTCCATCGCGCGTCCGCCGGCGACCGAGCCGGTGAAGTTGCAATGGTCGATTTTGCCCGAGCCGAGCAGTTTTTCGGTCTGGACGTGGTTGAGGACGATGTTCTGGAACACGCCCTTCGGCAGGCCGGCGACCTCGAACGCTTTGGCGAAGCGCTCGCCGACGAGCAACGTCTGCGCGGCGTGCTTCAGGATGACGGCATTGCCGGCCATCAGCGCCGGGACGATGGTGTTGATCGCGGTCAGATAGGGATAGTTCCACGGCGCGATGACGAGGACGATGCCGAGCGGCACGCGGCGCAGATAACGGTGGAAGCCGGGCCTGGCGTCATGCGGGATGACGTCGGCGAGCGCGGCTGCCGCGAGGTCGACCATATAGCGCGTGCGCTCCTCGACCCCGCCCTTCTCGCCGCCATAGCGGACCGGCCGGCCCATCTGCCAGGCCAGTTCCGGCACGATCTCCTCGTTCATGGCAAGAAGTGCCTCCAGAAAGGCAAGCACATACCGACCGCGCTCGGCGAGCGGCGTCTCGGCCCAGGCGATCTGCGCGGTCTTCGCGCGCTCGGTTATCGCATTGATTTCGGCATCGCTCGCGACCGGACGCTCGGCATGGAGCGAGCCGTCTACGGGCGAGATGAGTTTGATGGTTTCCACGATAGTCTCCGGTTTCTAGTACCGCTCAAATCCCCGATGGAGTTCCCAGTCGGTGACGCGGCGGTCGTATTCCATCTGCTCCCAGCGCGCGGTGTGGAGATAGTGCTCGACGACGTCGTGGCCGAGGGCGCTGCGGAGCATGTCGGAGCGCTCCAGCGTCGCGATGGCGGCGCGCAGGGTCTTGGGGATTTCGGGCAATTCGGCGCCCTGGTAGGCGTCGCCCTCGAAGGGGGCGGGCAGGTCGAGCTTTTCGTCGATGCCGGCAAGGCCGGCGGCGATGAGGGCGGCGAAGGCGAGATAGGGGTTCAGGTCGGCGCCGCCGATGCGGCATTCGGTGCGGATGCCCTTGGTCCCCTCCCCGCAGAGCCGGAAGCCGGCCGTGCGGTTGTCGCGGCTCCAGATCATCTTGGTCGGGGCGAAGGTGCCAGCCTGGAAGCGCTTGTAGGAATTGACGTAAGGCGCGAGGAACCAGGTATAGTCGGCGGCGTATTTGAGCTGGCCGGCGACCCATGAGCGCATCAGCGGCGTCATCGTGTATTCGCCCTTCTTGTCGAAGAAGAGCGGCGTCTTGCCGTTGGCCGACCAGATCGAATTGTGGATGTGGCTCGAATTGCCCGCCAGCGCGTAGTCGTATTTGGCCATGAAGGTGACGGCCTTGCCTTGCAGATGCGCGATCTCCTTGGCGGCATTCTTCAGGAAGACGTGGCGGTCGGCCATTTCGAGCGCATCGGAATAATAGACGTTGATCTCCTCCTGCCCCGGTCCCCATTCGCCCTTGGAATTCTCGACGGGAATGCCGGCCTCCTCGAGGCCGTTGCGCAGGGCGCGCATGTATTCCTCTTCCTTCGACGTGATCTGGATCAGGTAGTCGCCGATATGCGGAGAGGCGGTGCGAAGCTCTTTCCAGCCCTGTCCCTGGGCGCTCTCATAGCTTTCGTCGAACAGGTAGAATTCGAGTTCGGAGGCGAAATAGGCGAGATAGCCGCGATCCTTCAGCCGGTCGACCTGGCGCTTGAGGATGGCGCGCGGCGAGTGGGCAAGGTCTTCGTGGCTGTGATGGTCGAGAAGGTCGGAAAGGACGAGCGCGGTCTTTTCCAGCCACGGCGTCAGGCGGATGGTCGACAGGTCCGGCTTGATGACGAAATCGCCATAGCCCTTCTGCCAGCTTGCCGCCTTGTAGCCGGGGACCGGCTCCATATCGATGTCGTTGGCGAGCAGGTAGTTGCAGCCATGGGTTTCTTCATAGGCGCCGGCAAGGAAGTGCCGCGCCGTGAAGCGCTTGCCGATGAGGCGGCCCTGCATGTCGGCGGCCGCGACGAGAATGGTATCGATGTCGCCGGCTGCGACCAGTTTCTTCAAGGCGTCGAAGGAAAGCGATCCGGTCATGCGGCCCTCTGTGCGGCGGCGCCAGATGGCGTGCCTTGTTGTTCGAGCAGGGGCACTTGCGGCCCAAGATGATCATTTGGATCACGCATTCGTGCGCCTCTCAAGGGCCAAAGCGTGGTCAGATGTGCCGTTCCTTACGGATATTTAACAACAAAACTGGTGCATGGACCGCCTGCTGCTGGCATAAATCGTCCAGCGGAGCGCATCGCCCGTCACCTTCGCATGTTGCTGCATCCGCTCCGAGGCTTCGAGGCTTCGCGCGCTGCGGTCGGATTTTGAACCGGAGTCACCCATGCCGATCTGGAAACAGCTCATCGTCTGCATCGCCTTGCTCGCCATCGGCGCCGCAGCGTGGGTTTTCTTCGTGCCCGGATCGCGCGAGACGCTGGCGAGCTTCGGTATCGGCTCGGCACCGGCCGCCACGGAAGCCTCCGCCCCGGCGGCACGCGGCGGACAGGGACGCGGCGGCGCGGGTGGCGGAGGCGGAGGCGGCGTCATAACGACGCCGGTCACGACCGCGACGATCAATGACCGACTTCAGGCGATCGGCACCGGCCGCGCGGCCGAAACGGTTGCGGTGACGCCTTTCGCCTCGGGACGGCTGACGGAAATTCTGGTGCGCTCCGGCTCGACGGTGGAAGCCGGCGACATCATCGCACGGCTCGATTCGCAGGCGGAGACGATCGGCGCGGAGCGCGCCCGCTTTGCGCTCGAAGACGCGCAGGCTCGGCTGGAGCGCGTCAATCAGCTTCGCTCCTCGAACACGGCCTCGCAGGTGCAGGTGACCGAGGCGCAGCTCGGCGTCGAGAATGCGCGGCTCGAACTCGCGGACGCCGAACTGGCGCTCGACCGCCGCCAGATCGAGGCGCCGATTTCCGGCATCGTCGGCATCCTTCCCGTTTCGGTTGGCAACTATGTGACGAGTTCGACCGAGATCGCGTCGATCGACGACCGCACGTCGATCCTCATCGATTTCTGGGCACCGGAACGCTATGCCGGAGCCATCGAGGTCGGCGCCGAGATCGAGGCCTCGCTGATCGCCCGGCCGAACGAGGTGTTTCGCGGCGAGGTGAGCGCCATCGACAACCGCGTGGATGCGGAAAGCCGCACGCTGCGCGTCGAGGCGACGATCGACAATCCGAGCGACGCGCTGCGCGCCGGCATGTCCTTTCAGGTCCGCATGACCTTTGCCGGCGAAACCTATCCGGCGGTCGATCCGCTGACCGTGCAATGGGGCACGGACGGAGCGTTCATCTGGACCGTGGAGGACGGCGTCGCCCGGCGCACGCCCGTCCGCGTCGTCCAGCGCAACACCGATTCCATCCTGATCGCGGCCGAGGTCGAGCCGGGCATGCAGGTCGTCTCCGAGGGCATCCATCTCGTGCGCGAAGGCGGCGACGTGCGGATCGCGCAGCGCCGCGGCCAGGGGGCGGAAGGCCTGCCCGCCGTCGAAGCACGCGGCTCGTAAGGGGGCAGCGTCATGTCCAACGGCACCGACCAGATCCACAACGTCAACGACATGACGGCGCTCTTCGTGCGCCGCGCCGTCCTCGCCTTCGTGGTCAACGTGCTGATCGCGGTGGCCGGCCTTGCCGCCTTCTTCGGCGTCGAGGTGCGCGAACTGCCCGATGTCGACCGCCCCGTCATCACCATCCGCACCGACTATATCGGCGCGGCGGCCGAAACCATCGACCGCGAACTGACGTCGATCCTCGAAGGCGCCGTCTCGCGCGTTCCCGGCGTCAACTCGATCTCGTCCTCGTCATCGTTCGGCCGCTCCCGCGTGACGGTGGAATTCAACGACAACGTCAATCTCGACACCGCCGCCTCGGACATGCGCGACGCGGTGAGCCGGGTGCAGAACAATTTGCCCGACAATGCCGAGGCGCCGCTGATCGTCAAGGCGGACGACAACGCCCAGGCGATCATGCGCCTTTCGGTGACGTCATCCTCGATGAACATCGAGGACATGACCCTCTTCATCGAGGACCAACTCGTCGACCAGTTCGCCTCCGTGCCCGGCGTCGCCGACGTGCAGGTCTATGGCGGGCGCGAGAAGATCTTCCGCATCGACATCGACCAGAACCGGCTGGCGAGCCTCGGCCTGACGGTGGCCGACATCCAGACCGCGCTCAACACCATCTCCTTCGACACGCCGGCGGGCAGCCTGTCTTCGAGCACGCAGGACCTCGTCGTGCGCGCCACCGCGCCGGTGACGACGCCCGAGGATTTCGAGAACATCGTCATAGCGGGCGGCGCGCGGCTGCGCGACGTCGCGAATGTGACGCTCGGTCCGGACATCGGCGAATCCATCCTGCGCTCCGACAGCGTGCCCGGCATCGGCCTCGGCATCATCCGCCAGGCGCAGTCCAACACGCTCGACATTTCCGAGGGCGTGCGCGCGGCCGTCGAGCGGGTTCGCCCGACCCTGCCGGAAGGCATGAACGTCTCGGTGCGCAGCGACGACGCGACCTTCATCCAGGGCGCCATCCACGAGGTCGAGATCGCGCTCGGCATTTCGGTGACGGTGGTGCTTCTGATCATCTTCGTCTTCCTGCGCGACTGGCGGGCGACGATCATTCCCGCGCTCGCATTGCCGATCTCGCTGATCGGCACGGTGGCGGCCGTCTATCTGCTCGGCTTCTCGCTCAACATCCTGACGCTGCTTGCGCTGGTGCTGGCGACGGGCCTCGTCGTCGACGACGCGATCGTGGTGCTGGAAAACATCGTGCGCCGGCGCAACCAGGGCATGGGACCGCGCGCGGCGGCGGTGCTCGGCACGCGCGAAGTGTTCTTCGCCATCCTGGCGACGACGGCGACGCTGGTGGCCGTCTTCGTGCCGCTCTCCTTCCTGCCCGGCCAGGCTGGCGGGCTCTTCCGCGAATTCGGCTTCGTCATGGCGATCGCGGTGTTCCTCTCCTCGATCGTCTCGTTGTCGCTGTGCCCGATGGTTGCCTCGCGCATGCTCAAGGAAGGCAGCCACGATGCCAAGGACGACGGCGTGATCGGCCGGCTGGGCGGCGTGCTCGCCGAAATCTACCGGCGCACGTTGGCCGCCTGCCTCAACGCGCCGATCGTCGTCGTGATGGTCTCCGTCATCTTCGCCGGCGCGGCAGCCGCCGCATTCGGCCTGCTCGAATCCGAACTGACGCCGCCGGAGGACCGCTCCGCCGCCTTCATGCGGATTTCCGCGCCGCAGGGCGTCTCGATCGACTATCTCGCCCAGCAGATGGCCGAGGTCGAGCGGCTGATGCAGCCGCTGCGCGAGACCGGCGAGATCGAGAGCACCTTCTCGCTTGCCGGCCAGGGCGGTTCGACCAATTCCGGCTTCATCGCCATGACTCTGGCCCCCTGGAGCGAGCGCGAGCGTTCGCAGCAGGAAATCCTCGACGAGGTCAACGCGCTGGTCGAGCAGGTGCCGGGCGTGCGCGCCTTCGCCTTCCAGCCCAACAGCCTTGGCATTCGCGGCGCCGGTTCCGGCCTGCAATTCGCGATCCTCGGCAACAACTACCAGAATCTGGGCGCGGCCGCGGCGGCGATCGTCGCCGACATGCAGGACGATCCGCGCTTCCAGCAGGCACGGCTGTCGACCGAATCCACCCAGCCCCAGCTTGCCGTGTCGATCGACCGCGAGCGGGCCTCCGACCTCGGCATCGAGATTTCCGGACTCGCCCAGGCGCTGCAATCGCTGCTCGACGGACGCGAGATCGGCGAGGTCTTCATCGACGACCGCGCCTTTGCGGTGAAGCTGGTCTCGACGACCAACCCGATCAACGATCCGACCGACCTCGAAAACATCTACCTGAAGACCGGCGACGGGCGCTTCGTGCCGGTGTCCACCATCGCCTCGATCCGCGAGATCGCAGTGCCGCCGGAACTGTCGCGCGAGGAGCAGTTGCGCTCGGTGTCGATCACCTCGGCGCTGGCCGACGGGTTCCCGCTCGGCGAGGCGCTGGCGGTGGCGACCCAGATCGCCGAGCGCCACATGCCCGAAGGCGCGCGCGTCCTTCCGCTCGCCGAAGCCGCGACGCTGGGCGAGACGTCGAGCGCGATGTTCACGATCATGGGCTTCGCGCTCGTCATCGTGCTCCTCGTGTTGGGGGCGCAGTTCGAAAGCTTCACCAGCGCCGTCATCATCATGGCGACGGTGCCGCTGGGCCTTGCCTGCGCGGTTTTCGCCATGCTGATGACCGGCACGACGCTCAACGTCTATTCGCAGATCGGGCTGGTGCTGCTTGTCGGCATCATGGCCAAGAACGGCATCCTGATCGTCGAGTTCGCCAACCAGCTCCGCGACCGCGGCCGCAATGTGCGCGACGCGATCGAGGAAGCCTCGAACGTGCGCCTGCGCCCGGTGATGATGACCATGCTGTGCACCATCGTCGGCGGGCTGCCGCTGATCCTCGCCTCGGGTGCCGGCGCGGAAGCGCGCATCGCGCTCGGCTGGGTCATCGTCGGCGGGCTTGGCCTCTCCACCATCTCGACGCTCTACCTGACGCCGGTCGCCTATCTGCTGCTCGGCCGCTGGGTGACGCCGAAGGTGGAAGAGGAGGAGCGGCTGGAGCGCGAACTGGCGCAGGCCTCGGCGACCGAAGCCAACCTCGCCCCGGCAGAGTAATCAGCGCACGCACAACGAAAAACGCCGCCCGGAAAACCCGGGCGGCGTCGTCGTTTCGAAGGCCGGTCGATCAGTCGGCGGTGTCGGTCTCTTCCTCGCCTTCGGCGGGCGCAACGTCCATCGCGGCTTCCTCGGTCGGGTCGATGCGGCCGACCTCGATCCACTTGCCTCCCTCGATCTTCGAGATCACAATCGTCGCGCCGCCCTGGTGGTCTTCGGGCGTGTACTTGACCGGGATGTCACCGGAGATGACGTCGGTATATTCGAGGCTTTCCATCGCGTCCTTGAAGCTTTCGGCCGTAAGGTCGGGACCTGCAGCCTCGAGCGCCTTGACCAGCGTCGTTGCGGCGCCATGGCCAAGGATCGCGGCCGTGCCGGCCGGCTCGCCGTTCTTCTCGGCATAGCCGTCGGCCCAAGCCTTCACTTCCGGATTGTCCATCCGGTCCTCATGGTCGGCCCAGCCTGCGGCGGCGTAGTAGCCTTCCGTCACCCCGCCTTCGACCTTGGCGATGGCGGTGTTGAAGCCGGCCGACGAGCCGATGAACTTGACGTCGTTCCAGCCGAGGCGCTTGGCGGTGCCGAGCGCGATGATCGTCTGGCGCACGCCGACGCCGGTCGCGATGATGTCGCAGTTGAGCTCGCGCAGGCGCGTGACGGCGCCGACGAAATCCTGCTCGTCGGGACGGTGCGTCGTCTCGCCGGCAAAGGTCAGGCCGAGCGCCTCGGCCTCGTCGACGGCGGCTTCATGGACTTCGAGGCCGAAATCGGACGGCAGGTACATGGAGCAGATGTTCGCGACCTCGTCGCCGCCCTCCTCGGCCAGCATCTTGATGCCGGCGCGCAGGCCGTCATAGTAGGCCGCGAAACCCGAATATTTGTAGGTGATGTCGCCTTCGAGCATCTGCCGCGCCGAGGTGAGCGGGCCGATATTGGCGACCTGCTTGGGCTCCATGATCTGGAAGCCGGCGATGTTGTGCGGCGTGCCGAGGTTCAGGATCATCGCGAAGACCTGGTCGGAATTGACCAGCTTGTTGAAGTTCTGCACGGCGCGCGGCACCTGGTAGCCGTGATCCTCGACGACGAAGCGGATCTGGCGTCCGTGGATGCCGCCTTCCGCGTTGATCTCGTCGAAGAGGTTCTGCGCGGCCTTGATGGCGCCGACATTGAAGGCGGCGAAGATGCCCGACAGATCGCCGTTCGAGCCGATCACGACTTCCGTGTCGGTGACGCCCTGCGTGGCGAAGGCCGCGGTGGACATGCCGGCGGCAAGCCCGAGCGCGAGAATGGATTTTCCGAACAACAGTCTCATTTCAAACTCCTCCTGGGGTTGTTCCGCATTGTTTTCGTACGGTTCTCCTCAACCGTACATCTCGTCGATCAGAGGCTTGTGCTTCTGCTCGACGAAACTTCTCTTCAGCTTCATCGTCGCCGTGAGTTCCTCATCCTCGGCGGTGAGGAGGACGTCGATGAGCCTGAAATCCTTGATCTGCTCCACGCGGGCGAATTCGCGGTTGGTCTCGTCGACGACGGAGCCGATCAGGTCGCGCACCTCCTGTGCCGCGCATAGTGACTTGAAATTGTTGAACGGCACCTTGCGATCCTGCGCGAACTTTTCGACGTTTTCCTGGTCGATCATGATCAGGCAGGACAGGAACTTGCGCTTGTCGCCGATGACGACGGCATCCGAGATGTAAGGCGAGAACTTCAACCGGTTCTCGATCTCGGCCGGGGTGATGTTCTTGCCGCCGGCGGTGATGATAATGTCCTTGACGCGGCCGGTGACGAAGAGGAAGCCTTGATTGTCGATGCGTCCGACGTCGCCGGTCTTCAGCCAGCCATCCTCGCTGATCGTCTCGGCGGTCTTGTCGGGCTTGTTCCAATAGCCCTTGAAGACATTGGCGCCCTTGTACTGGATCTCGCCTTCCGGGGAGATCCGCACTTGCGAGCCCGGCACGACCTTGCCGACGCTGCCGTTCTTCGAATCCTCCAGAAGGTTGATCGAGATGACACCCGAGCTTTCGGTCATGCCGTAGCCTTCGAGGACGGTGATGCCCACGGCCTTGTACCATTTCAAGAGATCGGGCGAGATCGGCGCCGCGCCCGTCGTGCCGCGCCGCAGACGGTCGAAGCCGAGCATGCGCCGCAGATTGCCGAGCACCATGAAGTCCCAGAACGAATAGGCGAGCTTGGTTCCGGCCGGAACCGGATCGCCCGCTTCAAGCGCGGCGGCACGTTTCATGCCGGTCTTCACCGCCTGCCGGTAGGCCCAGCGGCCGATCGGCGTGGAATCGTTCGCCATGATCGAGATGCGGCTGTAGATTTTTTCCCACACGCGCGGGACGCCGGTGAAGACGTGCGGAGAAACCTCGCGGACATTGTCGAAGACCGTTTCGGGGCTTTCGGCGAAATTGACGGTCGACTTCAGCCCGATCGGGGTGAAGACCGTGATCAGGCGCTCGAGGATGTGGCAGAGCGGCAGGAAGCAGACCTGGTCGTCGTCAGGCGTTACGGGCAGCGTCAGCGCCGAGCCGATGACCGATGCGATGATGTTGGAATGCGAGATCATCGCGCCCTTCGGCGGGCCGGTCGTGCCGGAGGTGTAGACCAGGATCGCCGTGTCCTGCGGCTGCGACTTCGCGATCTCCTCGTCGAACCGGTTGGGGTTCTCCTTCAGGAATTCGCGGCCGATCCGGTAGAGGTCCTCGAGGAAGATGACCTGGTCGTCGGCGAATTCGTGCAGCCCGTCGCGGTCGAAGACGACCACCTTGGAAAGCCCGGGCATCTGGTCGCGCACGGACAGGAACTTGTCCAATTGCTCGTCATTTTCGACGAACAGGAAGCGGCTGTCGGAATCGGTGACGAGATATTGAAGCTGCTTGGCGGAATCGGTCGTGTAGACACCCGACGCGATGCCGCCGACGGATTGGATGCCGAGATCGGAGTAAATCCACTCCTTGTTGTCTTCCGACAGGATGGAAACGACCTCGCCGCGCTTCAGCCCGAGCGCGATCAGGCCGAGGCCGATCAGGCGGGCATGCTCGTAGAAATCGGTCCAGCTATAGGCGAGCCAGATGCCGAAATCCTTCTCGCGATGCGCGATCTTGGGCCCGAGTTCCTGGCAGCGCTGGCGGAAGAGCTTCACCAGCGTGTCGCAGCCGTCGAAATAAAAGGGCGCGCGCTGAAGGTCCTGGTTGAAGGAATGGCCGCGCACTGTCTGCATGGGCGGCAGTTTTTCTGCAATGGTCATGTCAATTTCCTCCCGATGGAGAGCGTCTTCCTGCAATGCCAGGCGTTGACGGGCGTCATCCCGCAACCCGTTCCGAGCGAAGCGGAGGAATGGGTATGCGGGATCCATTCCGTTCCGTCCGCGAGGGCACGGAATGGGTCCCGGATAGCCGGGCCTCGCTGCGCTCGCGCCCGGCTTCCGGGATGACGCGGAGAGGTGGCGGGCGTCGTGGCGGAACGCGAAACGATGAGTGCAAACTCGCTCATCGCCACGTCTTCTTCTGCTTCCAGCGCTTCTGGCCGCGCTGGGTTTCTTCCACGACGCCGAGATAGAACTCCTGGATGTCCTTCGACGCCAGCAGACGGTCGGCGGTGTCGGCCATGACGATGCGGCCGAGTTCCATGACGTAGCCATAGTCGGCGACTTCGAGGGCGACCTTGGCGTTCTGCTCGACGAGGACGATGGTGACGCCCTGCTCCTTGTTGAGCCGGCGCACGATCTGGAAGATTTCCTTGACCAGGAGCGGCGACAGGCCGAGCGAGGGTTCGTCGAGGAGCATGATCTTGGGCTTGGCCATCAGGCCGCGGCCGATCGCCAACATCTGCTGCTGGCCGCCCGAAAGCGTGCCGGCCGCCTGGCGGCGGCGCTCGGCGAGGATCGGGAAGTAGCCGTAGACCATCTCCTCGTCGCGGGCGATGCCGTCCGTGTCCGAGCGCGTGAAAGCGCCCATCCGCAGATTTTCCTCGACGGTCAGCAGAGGGAACACCTCGCGGCCTTCGGGCACGTGGACCATGCCGAGGCGGACGACCTTGTCCGGATTGGCGCCGGCGATGTTCTGCCCGGCATAGAAGATCTGGCCCTTTTCGGGGTCCATGACGCCCGAGATGGTCTTGAGCAGCGTCGTCTTGCCGGCCCCGTTGGCGCCGAGCACGGTGACGATCTGGCCCTCGCGCACATCAAGGCTGGCGCCGCGGATGGCCATGATCGGCCCATAATAGCTTTCGAGGTTCTTGATCGACAGGATGGTCTTGGCCTCGACGGCCGGCGTGGGCTGCGCGGTCATGGTCATGCCAGCACCTTTTCGTGTTCGTCGGCGACGCCGATATAGGCTTCGACCACCTTGGGATGGTTCTGCACCTCGTGCGGCGTGCCCATGGCGAGCATCTTGCCGTCGGCAAGCGCCAGCACACGATCCGACACCGAGGCGACGAGGTGCATGTCGTGTTCGACCATCAGGACGGTGACGCCCATCTGCTTCTTGATGTCCTCGACCCAGAAGGCGACGTCCTGCGTCTCCTCGACCGAAAGGCCCGAGGCCGGCTCGTCGAGCAGGAGCAGGCGCGGTTCGATGGCGAGCGCGCGGCCCATTTCGACGACCTTGCGCACGCCATAGGGAAGGCCGGCGATGTACTTGTCGCGGTAGGCCTGGAGGTCGAGGAAGTCGATGACCTTCTCGATCGCCTCGCGGTGGCGGCGCTCCTCGCGCCGCACGAAGGGCGTGAAGAGAAGCTCGGACCACATGCGGCTGTGGCGATGGCGGTGGCGACCGACGAGCAGGTTCTGCATCACCGTCGCATGATCGAAGAGTTCGATGTTCTGGAAGGTGCGGGCGATGCCGAGCCGTGCGATCTCGTGCGGCTTGCGGTCGAGGATCGACTTGCCGTCGAAGCGGATGTCGCCTTCGGCCGGATCGTAGATGCGGCTGATCAGGTTGAAGATCGTCGACTTGCCGGCGCCGTTGGGGCCGACCAGTGCGAAGACCTCGCCCTCCTCCACCGAGAAGGAGACCTGGCTGACGGCGGTGAGGCCGCCGAAGCGCAGCGTGACGTTGTCGAGTTCGAGCAAGCTCATCGCATCCGCTCCGTCTTGAGATAGGCCTTCTGGCGGCGGAACATGTCCTTCCGGTAGAAGGGGAAGAGCTCGAAATAGGTTCGGATCTTCACCCACCGGCCATAGATGCCCATCGGCTCGAACAGGATGAACAGGATCAGGATCAGGCCGAAGATCGCCGTTTCCATGCCGGGGATCGCGATCGAGCCGCCGCCGATCATGCGGGTCAGGAAATCGCGCGCGACCGCGATCGACTGCGGCAGCATCGCCACCACCGCCGCGCCGAAGAACGCGCCGTGGATCGAGCCCAGCCCGCCGATGACGATGGCGAGGAGAAGCTGGATCGAGATGATGAGATTGAACGTCTCGTTGTTGAAGATGCCCGCATAGTGGCCCATCAGCGCCCCGGCGAGACCGGTGATGCCGGTGGAGATGCCGAAGGCGACCGTCTTGGTGCGCGCCACGTTGACGCCCATCGCCTGCGCCGAAATCTCCGAATCGCGGATGGCGGCGAAGGACCGGCCGAGCGGCGAGCGCAGGAGATTGCGGTAGAAAAGCACCACCAGAAGCGTGATGGCGAGCGTCAGGTAGTAGAGGAGGTTGGGCGTCGAATAGCGGTCGATGACGAGGCCAAAGATCTGGATCGGCGGCGCGATGAGGCCGATGACGCCATTGGTCAGCGGCGTCGCGATGACGATGAAATCCTCGACCAGGATGACGACCGCGATGGTGCCGATGGCGAGATAAATGCCGTGCAGCTTGGTCATCGGCATGGCGATCAGCGCACCGGCGATGCCCGCGATCAGCCCCGCGAGCGGGAAGGTGATCAGGAAGGGTAGGCCGAGCCGGGTCTGCAAGAGGATGTTGGCATAGCAGCCGATGGCGAGGAACGCGGCGTGGCCGAGGCTCGCCTGTCCGGACTGGCCGACGAGGATCATGAGCCCCATGCAGGCGATGGCCCAGATCAGCACGTTCGTCGCCTCGCCGAGCGCGAAGTTCGACAAGAGGAACGGCAGCGCGAGGGCAACCGCGAACAGAGCGAGATACCAGCCCATCTGCTGGGGGTGGCGGAAGAGATTGATGTCGGCGTCGTAGGACGTTTTGAAAACGGTTCTCATGTCCTCACACCTTCTTCGCGTGGACCTGGGCAAGGATGCCGTGCGGTCGGAAAATCAGGATGAGGAAGAGCAGGAGATAGGGCATGATCTGCGAGTAGCCCGACGGCATGTAGCGGCCCGAGAAGGGCTCGATCAGGCCGACGATGATGCCGCCCAGAAGCGCGCCCGGCAGCGAGCCGAACCCGCCGATGACCGCCGCCGCGAACGCCTTGATGCCGAGGAGCCCGATCGACGGGTCGATGGAGCCCTTGGAGGCGAAGAGGATGCCCGCGACCGCCGCCGTCATGCCCGACAGCGCCCAGATCAGCGAATGGATGCGCTTGACCGGGATGCCCATGTAGTAGGCGGCAAGCTGGTTCTGCGAGGACGCCTGCATGGCGACGCCGAGCTTGGTGCGGTTGAAGTAGAGGTAGAGGAGCAGCGTCAGGATGCCCGTCACCGCGATGACCATCACCTCGTCGAGCCCGAGCACCACGCCGCCGAAACGCACGTCGCGACCGGCGATGGGCGAGGCGAGCGAGATCGGCTCATGCCCCCAGATGACGCCGGCGGCAAAGCGCAGCACGAAGCCGAGGGCGATGGTGAGGATGACGATGGCGATCTGCGACTGGCCGAACATGCGCCGCAGCACCACCAGATCCAGCGCATAGCCGAAGGCGCCCATGATCGCGATGGCGATCGGCACCGACACCCAGAAGGGCAGGCCCATGAACTGGGGATTGGTGAGACCGAGACAGATGAAGGCGCCGAGCATCATGAAATCGCCTTGGGCGAAATTGACCGCTTCGGTCGCCTTGTAGATCAGCACGAACCCCATGGCGATGAGGCCGTACACGCAGCCATTCGCAAGGCCGCTGACGATGAGCTGCAACACGTCCAAGGACGTTCTCCTCCACTTTATGACACGCGATCTGACGCCGCGATGTCCTTCAACCTTAAGCTGCCAGAACGGGTGCGCAAGCTCCTCCCGCGCCCGTTTTCGTCATGGCCTGATGAATACCTTTCCGTTCGGCCGGGCGAGTTCACCCGCCACCCGCTCGACCGCATCTGCGAGCGGCACGATCGCGGTCACGTCCGTCTTCCAGCGTCCGTCGGCAAAGCGCTTCTGCGCCTCTATGACGGCCGCCATGCGCTTGTCGTTGCCGGCCGTGCGCATCCATTCGGTTAGCCAGAAACCCTCGATCTTCTTGTGCATGAAGATCATCTGGCCAGGCTCGATGATGGGCGTCGTCTCGGGGTCGAGACGGCCATAGACGATCCAGCGCGCGCGCTTGCCCATCGTGTGGAAGATCTTGGCGGCGAGTGGCCCGGTGACGGCGTCGAGGAAGATGCGCGGCTTCTCCTGGCCCAGCACCTCGGCGAGCTGCCGGTCGAAATCGGCGCTCTCGGCATTGAGCACATGCGCCGCGCCGATCGCCTTCAAGGGCTCGATCTGGTCGTCCCGGCGCACGATGGCGATGGGCCGGTAGCCTTCATCCTTGGCGACCGCGATCATCAGCTTGCAGAGCTGGCTCGCGCCGGCGGTGACGACGAACGCCTTCTCGCCCTCGTCCTTGACGATGCCGAACATGGCGAGCGCGGTGAGCGGGTTGACGATCATCGCCGCCGCATCCTCGTCGCGAACGCCGTCCATGATCGGGATGCAGGCGCCGGCCTCGGCAACCGCATAGTCGGCCCAGCTTCCCCAGTTGGAGAGGCCGGTGGCGAAGGCGACGCGCTTGCGGACCAGCCCTTGCGCCTCGGCACCGGCGGCGACGACCTCGCCCACGCCCTCGAAGCCGGCAGGCTGGCCTTGCTTGCGCGGCTGGCCGTAGAGGCCCTTCAGGAACATGACGTCCGATGGATTGATGGCCGCGAGCGCAACCTTGACGAGAACCTGGCTCGGGCCGGGCGCGGGCACCTCGATCGTGCCGGCCTCGACATAGGGCTCCATCGCTTCGAGCGCGGTGCCGGAATGCTCGCGCGCATAGCCGTCGTTCCTGAGCAGCAGCGCGTTCATGGTCTTGGGGAGGGTCATCTCGTCTCCTTCATGGCTTCAGGACGATCTTGCCGGTCGCACCGCGACCGAGCACGCGCTTCAGGATGGCGGGCGCGTCCGAGAGCGGATAGATGCCCTCGATTACCGGCTTGACCTTGCCGTCCAGATACCAGCCGATCAGCTCCTTCATATTGTCGGCATTGACCTTCGGCTCCTTGGCGGTGAACGCGCCCCAGAAGACGCCGACGACGCTGTAGCCCTTGACCAGCGTCAGGTTGACGGGAAGCTTGGGGATTGTGCCGGAGGCAAAGCCGATGACGAGCAGGCGCCCGCCCCAGCCCATCGAGCGCGAGAGAACGTCGAAGCCCTCGCCGCCGACCGGATCGAAGGCGACGTCGACGCCCTTGCCGCCGGTCGCCTGCTTGAGCGCGTCCTTGAGATTGTCGTAGCCGAGCACGATGTCTGCGCCAGCCTGTTTCGCCACGTTCTGTTTCTCCGGGGTCGAGGCGACGGCGATGACCTTCGCGCCCATCGCCTTGCCGATCTGGACCGCCGCGACGCCGGTCGCGCCCGACGCGCCGAGCACGCAGAGCGTCTCGCCGGGCTGCAACTGGCCGCGCTGCTTCAAGGCGTGATGCGCGGTGCCGAAACCGCACATCAGCGCACAGGCGTCTTCGTCGGTGAGGCCGTCCGGCAAAGGCATGACGGCGTTCTCGTCGGCCGCCACTTTCTCGGCATAGGCGCCGAGCGCGGAAACCGAGCCGACCCGATCGCCGACCTTGAAGCGCGTCACGCCCTCGCCGATGGCCGAGACGCGGCCCGCCACCTCCATGCCTGGCACGAAGGGCGTCTCGGGTTTCATCTGGTAGAGGCCCTGGACGAGAAGGCCGTCGGGATAGTTGACGCCGATCATCGCGGCATCGATGACGACCGTCTTCGGGCCGATTTCGGGCTCCGGCCAGTCGGCATAGTCGAGCTGGTCGAGGGGCCCGTAATCGCGGGCGACGATGGCTTTCATCATCACACCTTCTCCTGCGTGTATTTCTTCAGTTCCTCGCGGGCGACCTGGCGGCGGTGGACGGCGTCGGGGCCGTCGGCGAGGCGGAGGGTCCTGAGGTGCGTCCAGGAGCGGGCGAGCGGGGTGTCCTGGCTGATGCCCTGCCCGCCATACATCTGCACGGCCTCGTCGGTGACCTTGAGCGCGACGCGCGGTGCGACGACCTTGATCTGGCTGATCCACGGCGCAGCGGCCTTCTTGTCGCCCTGGTCGATCATCCAGGCTGCCTTGAGGCAGAGGAGCCGGGCCATTTCGATCTCCATGCGGCACTCCGCGATGATGTCGAAATTGGCGCCGAGCTGCGCGAGTTTCTTGCCGAAGGCTTCCCGGCGCAAGGAACGCTTGCACATCAGTTCGAGCGCCATTTCGGCCTGGCCGATGGCGCGCATGCAATGGTGGATGCGGCCGGGCCCGAGGCGGCCCTGCGCGATCTCGAAGCCCCTGCCCTCGCCGAGGATCAGGTTCGACGCCGGGACGCGCACGTCCTCGAATTTCAGATGCAGATGGCCGTGCGGGGCGTCGTCGTCGCCATAGACCTGCATGGCGCGCAGCTTGGTGACGCCCTTCGCATCGGCGGGCACCAGGATCATCGAATGCTGCTGATGCTTCGGGCGGTCGGCCGAGGGGGAAGCGACCATGGTGATATAGATCTTGCAACGCGGGTCGCCCGCGCCTGACGACCACCATTTCTCGCCATTGAGGACGTAGTCGTCGCCGTCACGAACGCAGCTCATGGCGATGTTGGTGGCGTCGGACGAAGCGACGTCCGGCTCGGTCATCAGGTAGGCGGAACGGATTTCGCCGTTGAGGAGCGGCTTCAGCCAGCGCTCCTTGTGCTCGGGCGCGCCATAGCGTTCCAGCACTTCCATGTTGCCGGTGTCGGGCGCCGAGCAGTTGAAGGCTTCGGCGCCCAGATGCGCCTTGCCCATTTCCTCGGCGAGATAGGCATATTCGACCGTCGTCAGGCCGTAGCCGCGGTCGGAATGGGTGAGCCAGAAGTTCCAGAGGCCGCGCTCGCGCGCCTTGGCCTTCAGCCCTTCCATGATCTCGGTCTGGCGTTTCGTGTGAGTCCAGCGGTCGCCGTCCTTGCCGATCTCGGACAGGAACTCCTCGTCGAGCGGCATGATCTCTTCGCGCACCATGCGCGCGACCTTATCGTGCAGCGGCCTGACCTTCTCGCTCATGGCGAGGTTCATCTCGGGATTGACGCTCATTTATCGGTTCCTTCCGTGCCGCCCAGCCCGCGCCAGGCGCAGGTGACGACTTGGGCGATGAGATCCTCGATATCGGCGCGGGTTTCCCCGGTGCGCGGCGAATACCAGAAGATCGGCGAGTTGAGCGTCATGAACATCAACTGGTTCGCGACGCTGAGATTGGCGAACTGGAAGTGGCCGGTCTCGCGGCCCTCCGCGATGAGGGTGCGGAAGATGTCGCCATAGCGCGAGCGCGTCTCGAACAGTTCCTCGAACAGCGCTCGCTGGTGCGGCGTCGGCGCGCCGACGAGGTGCATCTCGACGCCCATCCAGACGACGCGCTGGAAGGCGCGGGTGGTGATCATCTGGTCGACATGGACCCAGGCGAAACGCCGCCAGCGCTGATGCGCCTCGCCCTTCATGGCGCGCAGCGGTTCGAGCGCGGCATAGTTCATGTCCATGCCGACGCGAAAGACCTCGGCGAAGAGGTCGGCCTTGGATTCGAAGTGATGGTAGATGCGGCCCTTGGTCGACTGCAGCGCCCGGGCCACGTCGTCGATCGACGTCGCCGCATATCCGCGCTCGTGGAAGCAGCGCGCCGCCGCCTCCAAGATGGCGCTGCGCGAACTGTCGAGCGTGCGTTCCCGTATGCCGAGGCCCATTCGAACCGATTTCCTCCCGCCCTTCTGCAAGCCCTCCACCGGTCTTTTGCCGGTTTTCACGAAGGGCCTTTACGGACGCCGAATGATGAACATACTATCGGGTATGTTGTCAACGCGGCTTCCGAACGTCGCGGCGAAACTTTCCCGGGAGGAACGATGAGCTTTATCGAGGACCTATATTCCGTGCGCGGCAAGACCGCGCTCGTCACCGGCGCGGCCACGGGCATCGGCCGCATGGCGGCGACCGCCCTGATGCATGGCGGCGCCCGCGTGCTGATCGCCTCGCGCAAGGGACATGACTGCGCCCGCACCGCCGAGGAACTGAATGCGCTCGGAACGCCCGGCACGGCCGAGGGCTTCGGCGGCGACGTGTCCTCGGAGGAAGGCGTCGCCGCCCTCGTCGCCGAGGTCAGGAACCGGACCGACAAGCTCGGCATCCTGTTCAACAATGCCGGCATTTCCTGGGGGGCGGAACTCGCCGATTTTCCGTATTCGGCCTGGGCGAAGGTGATGAACGTCAACGTCACCGGGCTTTTCCACCTGACGCGCGAGTTGTTGCCCGAACTCGAACGCGCGGCCAGCGACGAGGACCCGGCGCGGATCGTCAATCTCGGATCGGTGATGGGCACGCAGCCGATCGCCGACGGCGCCTATTCGTACACGGCGTCCAAGGCGGCGGTGCATCACTTGACGCGAACCCTGGCGATCGAGCTCGCGGGACGGCGGATCACCGTCAACGCCTTCGCGCCCGGCCCCTTCCAGAGCCGCATGACGGCCTTTGCGACGGCGACCGAGGAACAGGCCGACCATGTCGGCTCACGCGTTCCGCTCGGCCGGATCGGCGCACCGCATGACATTGCGGGAGCGACATTGTATCTGTGCTCGAAAGCCGGAAGTTACGTGACGGGCGCGATTCTGCCGATCGATGGCGGGCAGTCCGTCCAGCACGGCATGTCGTTGTTCAAGGAATAAGGGTTTCAGCCATGGAAGGTCCCCGTCTGGAGCCGGTCGATATCGACCGGCTGGTGGCGAATGTCGGCAACGAGATCGGCGTGTCGCCCTGGCGCACGGTCACCCAGGGCATGATCGACATGTTCGCCGAAGCGATCGACGACCACCAGTTCATCCATGTCGACCCGGTGCGCGCCGCCGAGACGCCCTTCGGCGGGACGATCGCCCATGGCTTCCTGACGCTGTCGCTGCTCTCGGCGTTTTCCTATGAATCGATCCCGCCGCTGGCGAATGCCGAAATGGGCGTCAATTACGGGTTCGAGAAGGTTCGCTTCGTCACCCCGGTGAAGACCGGCGCGCGGGTGCGCGGCCGCTTCGTCCTTGCCGACGTCAATGTGCGGCCATCGGGCTGGATACAGGTGGCGACCGATGTGACGGTGGAGATCGAGGGCGTCAAGAAGCCCGCCTTGACGGCGCGCTGGCTGACGCTCGCCGTCCTGCAACGCGAGGAAGCACGGGCATGAGCGATCCCAACGCGCTCGACGCGGCAACGCTCGCCCCCTATCTGGAAGCCGCGATCCCGGGCTTTGCGGGGCTCGGTGATATCAAGAAGTTCAATGCCGGCCAGTCGAACCCGACCTACCTTTTGACGGCGAAGAGCGGACGCTACGTGCTGCGCGCCAAGCCGCCGGGCGAACTGTTGAAATCGGCCCATCAGGTCGACCGCGAATTCCGCGTCATGAAGGCGTTGGCCGGGACCGGCGTGCCGGTGCCCAACATGGTCCACCTCGCCCCCGAGGATTCGCCGATCGGGCGTATGTTCTACGTCATGGATTTCGTCGACGGGCGCATCTTCTGGGACCCTGCCCTGCCGGACGCGAAGGACAATGCCGAGCGCAAGGCGATCTATGACGACATGAACCGGGTGCTGGCGGCGCTCCATTCGGTCGATGTCGAGGCGGCCGGGCTTGCCGATTTCGGCCGGCCGGGCAGCTATTTCGACCGCCAGTTCGCGCGCTGGTCGAGCCAGTACCGGGCGTCCGAGACGGGCCGCATCGAGGACATGGAAACGCTGCTCGCCTGGCTCGAGGCCCATGCGGTTCCCGATGACGGCGTCGTCTCGCTCGTCCATGGCGACTACCGGCTCGACAACATGATCTTCGCGGCCGACGCACCGAAGGTGGTCGCGGTGCTGGACTGGGAACTGTCGACGCTCGGCCATCCCTATGCGGACCTTTCCTACCAGTGCATGCAGTGGCGCCTGCCGCACACATCCGCCTTCAAGGGCCTGGGCGGCATCGACCGCAAGGCGCTCGGCCTGCCGACCGAAGCCGAATATGTCGAGGCTTATTGCGAGCGCCGCGGCATTGTCGGCATCGACAACTGGACCTACTACGTCGCCTTCTCCTTCTTCCGCCTCGCGGCGATCTGCCAGGGTGTCTACAAGCGCGCGCTCGACGGCAACGCATCCAACCCGGAAAAGGCGAAGACCTACGGCCAGGCGGTGACGCTTCTGGCGGAGCTGGCCGTCGAAACCATCAAGACCGGCAAGTGAGCCGGCAGAGCGGGGAACATGACATGAAGCGTTATGAGGGGCTGACGGCGATCGTCACCGGCGCGGGCGGCGGCTTTGGCAAGAGGCTCGCTGAGCGGCTGGCCGAGGAGGGCGCCAATCTCGTCCTCTCGGACATCCGCGAGGCCCAGCTGAATGCCGTTGCTGACCCGTTCGGGGACAAGGCGGCGAGCCTTGCGGGCGACGTGGCGCATGAGGAGCATTCACGCGATCTCGTCGAACTGGCGCTGGCGCGCTTCGGACGTCTCGACGTCGCCTTCAACAATGCCGGCATCGCGCATGCCTTCTCGAAGCTGCCGCTGATGGATTCGGAGGAGGCGCGGCGCGTCATCGACATCGACCTGATGGGCGTCTTCTACGCCATGAAGCACCAGTTGCCGGTGCTGGAGCGGCAGTATCGCCGCGACGGATCGAAGGGCGCGATCGTCAATGTCGCATCGGTCGCCGGCATCGCCGGCGCGCCTCGGCTCAGCGTCTATTCGGCGGCCAAGCACGGCGTCGTCGGCCTGACGCGCTCGGCGGCGGCCGAATATGCCTCGAAGGGCATCCGCATCAATGCCGTCTGCCCCTCCTATGCCCGCACGCCGATGGCGACGGACGCGCTCGGCGCGCTGGGCGAGGACGCCGCGTCGGGCGAGAAGGAACTGGTGCGCGGCGTGCCGATGCGCCGGCTGGCCGAAATCGACGAGGTGATCGAGGTGATGCTGTTCGCCGGCTGTCCGCAGAACTCCTTCATGACCGGCCAGACGCTTGCAGCCGATGGCGGCATAACGGCGATTTAACCCTGTTTGGAAAAGCCGCCGGCGCGAGCCGGTTTATTCCCTCCCACGCCGGCCATGCTGCGCCGCCTAAATGCTAATTTAAGGTCTCCCCGCTCATCTTGGCCCAACAGGCATTGGGGCAGCGTCGGGGCAATCGATGGGCGGGCTTTCGGACCAGAAAAGCAATCGCAGGGGGTTGCGGCGGATACGCGCCAGCCATCTGCACCTGCTGCTCGCCACCATCGTCGTGGTCGCCGCCGCGATCTTCGCCCTTCACCAGAACCAGAACGTCTTCGACCAGAAGCTGCGCTCGGACGTGCTCTCCAAGGCGAGCCTCGTGCGTGCCAAGCTTGAAGGCTCGATCAACGCCAACATCCAGCTCGTGCGCGGCCTCGTGGCCTCGATCGAAACCAATCCGCAAATCGAGCAGGCCGAGTTTTCCGAACTGGTCGGCAGTCTCCTGACGCAGGAACTGCAGATCCGCCACATCGCCGCCGCGCCGGATCTCGTGGTCAAGCTGATCCATCCGATCGAAGGCAATGAACGGGCGGTCGGGCTCGACTACCGGACGAGCGAATCGCAGCGCGGTGCGGTCTTCCAGGCCCGCAATTCGGGCGGGCTGGTGCTCGCCGGCCCCGTCGACCTGGTGCAGGGCGGACAGGGCTTCATCGGCCGCTTCCCCGTCTTCTCGCGCAATGCGATGGGCGTTCGCGAATTCTGGGGCATCGTCTCGGCGATCGTCGATGTGGAACAGCTTTACCGCCAGAGCGGCCTTCTCGACGAGGACCTCGCCATCGAGATCGCCATCGTCGGACGCGATGCCGCCGGTATTCGCGGCGACCGCTTCTTCGGGCCCGCCTCGATCCTCGCCGACGACCCGGTGACCGTCGACGTCCTGCTGCCTTCGGGCACATGGCAGATCGCCGCCCGCCCGAAGGGCGGCTGGGACCAGCCGATCCCCGGCCGCGGGCAGCTCTATGCCTGGCTGATCGCCGCCGCCCTTTTGGTGCTCGGCCCGACCTTCATCATGGGCCGCCTGATGGACGAGCGCCAGCGCAACATCGCCGACATGCGCGAGCGCAAGCTGGAACTCGAACGCCTGTCGCGCCGGCTGCGCCTCGCCGTCCAGGCCTCGCGGATCGGCATCTGGGAGATGGACGTCCAGAACGGCGAACTCATCTGGGACGACCGGATGAACGAGCTCTACGGCTATCCGCAGGATGCCGGCATCCGCAACTATCCCTTCTGGGCACGTCGCCTGCATCCCGACGACAAGGTGCGCGCGGAGGCAGACTTCTCCGCCGCCATGCGCGAGACCGGCCGCTACCACTCCGACTACCGCCTGATCCTCGACGACGGATCGATCCGCCACGTTCGCGCCATCGGTTCGGTGTTCCAGGACGAGACCGCGCCGCCGCGGATCGTCGGCGTCAACTGGGACGTGACCGAGGATGTCGAGCGGGCCGAGGCGTTGAACATGGCGGTCCTCCTTTCGGAGGCACGCAACGCCGAGCTGGAATCGATCCGCGAACGGATCGAGTTCAATGCCCTGCACGATTCGCTCACCGGCCTTCCCAACCGGCGCTATCTCGACGAGACGATCGCCGAACATGCAAAGGCCTTCGCCGAAGGCCGGGAGGTGGCGGCGATCCTGCAGATCGACCTCGACCGCTTCAAGGAAATCAACGACACGCTCGGCCATGCGGCCGGCGACGCGATGCTCGTCCATGCCGCCAACGTCCTGCGCCATGCGGTGTGGCCGACCGACTTCGTGGCGCGCGTCGGCGGCGACGAATTCGTCGTCGTGCGCCGGGCGCGCAATGCCGCGCTGCTTTCGGCGGAGAGCCTTGCCGACCTGGCCGCCACGATCATCGTCAAGCTTCAGGAACCGACGCTCTATGAAGAGCACGAATGTCGCATCGGAGGCTCGGTCGGCATCGCGGCCGATACCGACACGATCGCCGACGCGACCCGCCTTCTCGTCAATGCCGACATCGCGCTCTACCGGGCCAAGCGGAATGGACGCAACTGCTTCCAGTTCTTCTCCGAGGAACTGCAGGCCGAGATCATCACCACCAAGCAGATAGCCGACGACATCCGCTCGGGCCTCGAGCGCGGCGAGTTCGTGCCGCACTACCAGCCGCAATTCGACGCCCAGACCTTCGAGATCATCGGCGTCGAGGCGCTGGCGCGCTGGGAACACCCGCAAAGGGGCCTGCTCGCTCCCACCTATTTCCTCAAGGTCGCCGAGGAACTCGACGTCGTGCAGGAGATCGACAGCCGGATGCTGGAGGCGACCGTCGCGCAGCTCGGCGTGTGGGAGTTGCAGGGGCTGCGCGTGCCGCAGGCCTCGGTCAACGTGTCGGCGCGACGTCTCCACAATGCGGACCTGCTCGCGGGGCTGCGCAAGATGCAGATCGAACCGCGGCGGATCGCCTTCGAACTGGTGGAATCGATCTTCCTCGACGAACATGACGACCGGCTGATGGCGCATGTCGACGAACTGAAATCGATCGGCATCGACGTCGAGATCGACGATTTCGGCACCGGCTACGCCTCGATCGTCTCGCTGTTGAAGCTGAAGCCGCAGCGCCTGAAGATCGACCGGCAGCTCGTCCAGCCGATCGTCGGCTCGCTCGCCCAGCGCCAGCTTCTCGGCTCGATCATCGAGATGGGCCACTCGCTCGGCATCCAGGTGCTGGCCGAAGGCGTCGAGACGATGGAGCACGCCCACATCCTCCAGCGCCTCGGCTGCGACGCGCTGCAGGGCTATGCGTTGGCAAGGCCGATGCCCGCCCGCGAACTCATCGCCTTCGCCAATGAGCAGCGGCTGAGGAAAGCGTCCTAAGCGTCGCGCGCGGCTTCCGTGAGGAAGGTGAAGGCATAGTCGGCGAAGGACCGCCAGCACTCGACGCGGAATTCGTCGTCCCCGGTGCGGAAAAGCACGATCTCGGTCTTATGCAGGATGGTGCGCGAGGCGGCGCCTGCCGGGAATGCGGCGAGCGAGAGATCCTGCGGGCAGCCGGCATTGATGGCTGTAGCTGCGCCCTTCCCCGAGACGACGAAGGCCGCGTTGCGGTGCGAGACGTCGACGGCGGAATGGAAGGCGGCGACGGGCTTCAGGAGCGCCGCGAGGTCCGCGCCGGTCTCGTCGATGACGAGCCATTCGTCCGGGCCGAGCCAGAGCGCGTGGCGCGCGTTGGCGGAAGCGGTGGTTTTTGGCTTGGTCGGGAGAGTGAGGCCGAGCGCGGATGAAAGCGCGGCGACGCTTTCGGATGGAGCGCGCAGCGACAGGCGCGATGCCGGCGGCGCGACGGTGACCGTGGCGTTCGACGCGGCGGTCTGGCGGCCGGCGAGGATGGGGCGGCGGGTGGCTTGAGAAGCTGTCATGGTCATGCCTTGAATCTTGCCGCAGCGAAATCATTGGAAGGAAGCGCTCTACGTTGCCCCCCTCTGTCCTGCCGGACACCTCCCCCGCAAGGAGGGAGATCACGCACGGCGAAGACGAGATTGATCTCCCCCCTCGCGGGGGAGATGGGCGGCAGCCCAGAGGGGGGCGCGACAGGGCTGGCTGTTTCCAAATTAGCCATTCAACCGCTCCCCGCTCTCATCGAGGAACACCGTCCCCGTCACCTCCACCTCGATCACCTTCCCCGGCATCGGCACGAACAGCCGCTTACCGATCAACGAGCGTCCATCGACGACCAGCGCGAGTGCGATGGAACGGCCGCAATTGGGGGACCAGTAGCTTGAGGTGACGTGGCCGATCATCTTCATCGGGATCGGCTGTTCGGGGGTGGCGACGATCTGCGCGCCTTCTTCGAGGACGACGTTCGGATCGACGGTCTTGAGGCCCACGAGCAGCTTGCGGCCGGTGCCGACGAGGTCGGGGCGCTTCAGGCCGCGAATGCCGACGAAGTCGGTCTTCTTCTTGCCGATCGCCCAATCAAGCCCGGCATCCTGCGGTGTGACGGTGCCGTCTGTTTCCTGGCCGACGATGATGTAGCCCTTTTCGGCGCGCAGGACGTGCATCGTCTCGGTGCCGTAAAGACAGGCGCCTTGCTTCTGCGCCTCGCCCCAGACGGCTTCCAGAACGCTTTCGCCGAAATCGGCCGGCACGTTGATCTCGAAGCCGCGTTCGCCGGTGAACGACATGCGGAAGAGCCGGGTCGGCACGCCGCAGATCGTGCCCTCGCGCACGGACATGTGCGGCATGGCGGCGTCCGAGATGTCAATGCCCTCGACGAGAGGTGCGATGATGTCGCGGCTCTTTGGCCCCTGCACCGCAATCACCGCCCACTGCTCGGATGTCGAGGTGAGATAGACTTTCAGATGCGGGAATTCGGTCTGGAGGTAGTCCTCCATGTGGTTCATCACGCGTGCGGCGCCGCCGGTCGTCGTGGTGACGTGGAAGCGGTCTTCGGCAAGGCGGCCGACGACGCCGTCATCGTAGATGAAGCCGTCCTCGCGCAACATGATGCCATAGCGGCAGCGGCCGGGCTCGAGCTTCGCCCAGGGGTTGGTGTAGAGGAGTTCCATGAACTGGGCGGCGTCCGGGCCGACGACTTCGATCTTGCCTAGGGTCGAGGCATCGAAGATGCCGGCCGACTGGCGCACGGTCTTCGATTCGCGCGCGACGGCCTGGTGCATGTCCTCGCCCGCCTGCGGGAAGAACCAGGCGCGCTTCCACTGGCCGACATCCTCGAACACCGCGCCGTGGCCTTCGGCAAAGCCGTGCATGGCGGTGCGGCGCGTCGGATCGAACAGGCTGCCGCGCGAATGGCCGACGATGGCACCGAAGGTGACCGGCGTATAGGGCGCGCGGAAAGTGGTGAGGCCGACCTGCGGGATCGGCTTGCCGAGCGTCTCGGCGGCGATGGCAAGGCCGTGCATGTTCGACGTCTTGCCCTGGTCGGTGGCCATGCCGTTGGTGGTGAAACGCTTGACGTGCTCGATCGAGCGCATGCCTTCGCGCACGGCAAGGCGGATGTCCTTGGCGGTGACGTCATTCTGGAAATCGACGAAGGCCTTGACGGTGGTGTCAGCGTCCGCACCGGGACCGGTGCCGAGGAAGTTGCCGGTCCAGTTTTCGGAGGTCGAGGCGGCGGGGCGGTTGGCCTTCGAGCCCTTCGTCGCCTTTTTCCCCGCTTCATAGGCCTCGTCGATGACGGCCTGCAGCGTATCGGTGCCGTTGCTGGCGCCGACGGAGACGCAGTCCTGCGCGTAAGTGCCGGGCAGGAAGCGCTGGGTGGCGTCGTCGAACGTGACCTTGCCGCGCGATTGCGAGAACAGGTGGACGGAGGGCGTCCAGCCGGACGACATCAACAGCGCATCGACCGGAATGACACGCGTCGTGCCGCCCGATTTCGGCGCGACGGCCATGGAGGCGATGCGCAATTTGCCGCCGGTCTTGACGACGCCGTGGCCGGTGAGGATTTCGATGCCGAGCACGCGGGCCTCGTCGATGGCGGAGCCCTGCGGCGCGTCGCGGATGTCGACGATGGCAGCGATGGAAACGCCGGCTTTTTTCAGATCGATGGCGGCAGCATAGGCGGAATCCGTCGCGGTGTAGACGCCGACATTTTTGCCGACCGCGACGCCATAGTGGTTGAGGAAGGTGCGCGCAGCGGAGGCCAGCATGATGCCCGGCCGGTCATTGTCGGCGAAGACCATGTGCCGCTCGATCGCGCCGGTGGCGATGATCACCTTGGCGGCGCGTACCTGCCAGAGGCGCTCGCGCGGCAGGTCTTTGCCGGGATTGGCAAGGTGGTCGGTGACGCGCTCGACCAGCCCGACGAGGTTCTGCGCGTAGTAGCCAAAGGCAGTGGTGCGCGGCAGGACGCGGACATTGTCCATGGCCTTGAGCTTCGAAAGGCTGGACTGCGCCCAGTCCCAGCCGCCCATGCCGTCGATCTCGGCGCCCGTCTCGAAGCGCAGAGCGCCGCCGAATTCGGCCTGCTCATCGGCGAGGATGACACGCGAGCCGCCGGAAGCTGCCGCGAGCGCCGCCGCGATGCCGGCCGCGCCGCCGCCGATCACCAGCACGTCGCAATGTGCGTAGAACGAGGAATAGTGGTCCGGATCGGGCTGGTCCGGCGCGACGCCGAGCCCGGCCGCGCGGCGGATGAAGGGCTCGTAGACTTTGTCCCACGCGGCCTTCGGCCACATGAAGGTCTTGTAGTAGAAACCGGCCGAGAACATCGGCGAGCCGAGATCGTTGGCCTCGCCGATGTCGAAGGCAAGCGAGGGCCAGCGGTTTTGCGAGACGGCGGTGAGGCCGTCATAAACCTCCTGCACCGTGGCGCGCACGTTCGGCGTCTTGCGGGCGGCATCGCGGTGGATGCCGACGAGCGCATTCGGCTCCTCCGCGCCGGCGGAGAGGAAGCCGCGCGGACGGTGGTATTTGAAGGAACGGCCGACGAGATGGACGCCGTTGGCGAGCAGCGCGGAGGCGAGCGTGTCGCCCTGAAGGCCCTGGTAGGACTTGCCGTCGAAGGTGAAGCGGGCGGTGCGCGCGGGGGTGAGACGTCCGGCGTCGCCGATGCGGAAGGTTTCGGTCATTGTTCGATCTCCGCACCCGTTTGCGCGCTACGTTGCCCCCCTCTGTGCTGCCGGACATCTCCCCCGCGAGGGGGGAGATCACGCAGTGTCGATGACGCGACTAATCTCCCCCCATGCGGGGGAGATGTCCGGCAGGACAGAGGGGGGCGCGACGGGGTGCGAACGATCATTTCAATGCTCCGTTCGCGGGCGCCATCAGCGTGATTTCCGGCTTCGGCTCGCCGGCCTTGTAGGTCAGGTGGAACTTGTCCGTCACCGTATCCCGCGCGGCGTTGAAGAAGCGGCCGCAGCCGTGGATGTGACGCCAGCGCTCGAAGATCAGGCCTTTCGGGTTCTGGCGGATGAAGAAGAACTTCTCGAACTGGTCGTCGCTCAACTCACTCATCTCGGTGGAGCGTGCGATATGCGCTTCGCCGGCATGGCGGAATTCGAGCTCGGGGCGCTCTTCCTCGCAATAGGGGCAGCGGATGAGAAGCATGGGATATCCCTAGTGCGCGACGGCGGCGGCGGCCGCTTCGTCGATGAGGCGGCCGGTGCGGAAGCGTTCGAGGTGGAACGGCGCGTTGATCGGGTGCGGGTTGTCGTTGGCGATGGTGTGCGCGAAGACGTGGCCCGAACCCGGCGTCGCCTTGAACCCGCCCGTGCCCCAGCCGCAATTGACATACAGCCCCGGCACCGGCGTCTTGGCGAGGATCGGCGAACGGTCCGGCGTCACGTCGACGATGCCGCCCCACGAGCGCAGCATCTTCATGCGCGTGAACATCGGGAACATCTCGCAGATCGCGTCGAGCGTGTGGTTCAGGATATGGAACCCACCCGTCTGTGAGTAGGAAGTGTACTGGTCGGTGCCCGCGCCGATGACGAGCTCGCCCTTGTCGGACTGCGAAATATAGGCGTGGACCGTGTTCGACATGACGACGCAGGGGAACACGGGCTTGACCGGCTCGGAGACGAGTGCCTGCAGCGGGTAGCTCTCGAGCGGCATCCTGACGTCGGCCATCTGCATGATGACGGAGGAATGGCCTGCCGCGACGACGCCGACCTTCTTGGCCCCGATGAAGCCGCGCGAAGTCTCGACGCCGGTGACGTGGCCGTTCGACGAGCGGCGGATGCCGGTGACCTCGCAATTCTGGATGATGTGGACGCCGCGATCGGCCGCCGCGCGGGCATAGCCCCAAGCGACGGCATCGTGGCGCGCCGTGCCGCCGCGGCGTTGCAGCGCTGCGCCCATGACCGGGTAGCGCGCGGACTTCGAGATGTTGAGCGGCGGGCAGAAGTCCTGCGCCTCCTCCGGCGTCAGCCATTCATTGTCGACACCGTTGAGGCGGTTGGCGTGGATGTGGCGCTTGAAGACCTGCACGTCGTGGACGTTGTGCGCCAGCATCATGACGCCGCGCGCGGAATACATGACGTTGTAGTTCAGATCCTGCGAAAGCCCGTCCCACAGCTTGACGGCGTGATCGTAGATGCCCGCGCTCTCGTCATAAAGGTAGTTGGAGCGGATGATGGTCGTGTTGCGGCCGGTATTGCCGCCGCCGAGCCAGCCTTTTTCCAGCACCGCGATGTTGGTGATGCCGTGATGCTTGGCGAGGTAGTACGCTGTCGCCAGCCCATGCCCGCCGGCGCCGACGATGATGACGTCGTATTCGGACCGCGGCTCGGGCGAGGACCATTGTTCTTCCCAGCCCTTGTGGCCGCGAAGCGCCTCGCGGGCGATGGCGAAGACCGAATATTTGCGCATGGGGCTCGTGCCTCGCGGACGGTTGGAAAGCGCCATCAGGGAGAACCAGAATGGCGAAGCTATGACTAGCGAAAAGCGCCGATCCGCCTTGCGCTGATTGCGACTTCGATTGCCCGTTTGCGCCGCGCGGATTTGCCTGCGACGAATTGGCCGGTTGCATGCCTTCCCGCCCCTCGGCGATTTCCGCTCGACAAGGGGTGTGGGTGGTGATATGAGCCGCACCGAACCGTGGTGCGTGCCACGGGCGCAATTCGTTGCGCTTATGAATTTTGACAGATCCACGGTAACGAACAGGAACGCACGTGCAGGTACTCGTCCGCGACAACAACGTTGATCAGGCGCTACGCGCGCTCAAGAAGAAGATGCAGCGCGAAGGTATCTTCCGCGAGATGAAGATGCGCGGCCACTACGAGAAGCCGTCCGAGAAGCGCGCCCGCGAAAAGGCTGAAGCCGTTCGCCGCGCCCGCAAGCTGGCCCGCAAGCGCGCCCAGCGCGAAGGCCTGGTCGGCGGCGGTCGCGCTCCGGCCGTCGCGGCGCGTTGATCCGCCGCTTTTTGGTCTCTATTGCCGAATTATAAGAGGTGGCGCGAGCAATCGCTGCCACCTTTTTTCATTGTCCGCGTTTGACCCAACGCAGCCTTGCTTGCAAAATCCGAACCGGGGGAACCAGCCGATGATCTCGACCGCGCGCCACGCCAAGCGTACCGCCACCGCCTTCGCTCTCGTCTCCGTGCTGGCGCTCGCCGCCTGCCAGACCGCGCCCGAAACGATGTCGACGGTCTCGCCGATGGACGCCGCCCAGACATCGACGGAGAACATCTCCTCGCTGACCGCCGTCATCGAGCGCTCCCCGCAGGACCCCGAGGCCTACAATGTGCGCGGCTCGGCCTATGGCCGCGGCGGCCGCAATGCGGAGGCGCTGGCCGATTTCGACCGCGCGATTCAGCTCAATCCCGGCTTCTTCCAGGCCTACAACAACCGCGCGCTGATCCATCGCAACATGGGCAATCAACAGGCCGCGCTCGCTGACTACAACCAGGCACTCCAGCTCAATCCGAACTACGATGCCGCCTATATCGGCCGTGGAAATCTCTACCGGCTCGCCGGCAACGCAAACAACGCGTTCCAGGATTTCGAGCGCGCCATCCAGCTCGATACGACCGATCCGCGCGCCTACTACAATCGCGGCCTGCTCTACCAGACACGGACCCAGCACGATTTCGCCATTTCCGATTTCGCGCAGTCGATCTCGCTGGCGCCGAGCGCAGCCGAGCCCTACACGGCGCGCGGCCTATCCTATCTCGCGATCAACAATGAGGACAACGCGCTCGCCGACTTCAACACGGCGCTGAACCTCGACAAGTCCAACGCCGAGGCCTGGGCCTATCAGGCGGTGATCCTCGAGCGTCGCGGGGAAAATCAGCGCGCCTCGCGCTCCTACGCCGAAGCCGTCCGGCTCGACCCGAACCTGTCGGTCGCCGCCGAAGGCCTGCGACGCACGCGGCCTTCGTAACGTAACCGGAACGAACTTCTCCCCGTTCGGTTGTCAGCCAGACACTCGAACGGGAGATTTCACATGATCCGCACGCTGATCGCCGCCGCCCTCGTGGCCGGCACCGCTGCCACCACCGCCCATGCGCAGGACACCCGCGCGGAAATGGGCATGCTCGAATGCGCCATCGAAGGCGATGTCGGCCTGATCTTCGGCTCCTCGCGCGACATGCAATGCGCCTTCACCCCCGCCGACGGGCGCCCGCCTGTGCAGTTCGTCGGCGTCGTCAACAAATACGGCCTCGATGTCGGCGTGACGAGCGCCGCCGTGATGCAATGGGCCGTGCTCGCGCCGACCGCGGCAGAACTGTCGCCGGCCGCACTTGCCGGTGACTATTATGGCGCCTCGGCGGAAGTGACGGCGGCTGTGGGTGGCGGGGTCAATTTGCTGGTCGGCGGGTCGAACGAATCGGTGATGCTGCAGCCCTTGAGCGTGCAGGCGCAGACGGGGCTGAACGTCGCGCTCGGCGTGACGGAGTTCAAGCTGCGGGCGCTGTAGAGCGCGCTGATCGAAAAAGCAAAAACCCGGCTTTACAGCCGGGTTTTTTCCGCTTTGCCTCAGTGGTGCATCGCCTTGACGATTTCCTCGGTCATTTTCTTGGCGTCGCCGAGCAGCATCATCGTGCCGTCCTTGTAGAACAGCGTGTTGTCGATGCCGGCGTAGCCGGAGCCGAGCGAGCGCTTGACGAAGAGGCAGGTGCGGGCCTTGTCGACGTCGAGGATGGGCATGCCGTAGATCGGCGAGGACTTGTCGTCGCGCGCGGACGGGTTGGTGACGTCGTTGGCGCCGATGACGTAGGCGACGTCGGCCTGGGCGAATTCGGAGTTGATATCCTCGAGTTCGAAGACCTCGTCATAGGGCACGTTGGCTTCGGCGAGGAGCACGTTCATGTGGCCGGGCATGCGGCCAGCGACCGGGTGGATCGCATATTTGACTTCGACGCCATTGGCCTTGAGCGTGTCCGCCATTTCGCGCAGCGCGTGCTGCGCCTGCGCGACGGCCATTCCGTAGCCGGGAACGATGATGACCTTCTGCGCGTTCATCATCAAATACGCGGCGTCGTCGGCCGAGCCCTGCTTGACGGTGCGCTCGATCCCGTCATCGGCGCTCGCGGCAGCCGTCTCGCCGCCGAAGCCGCCGAGGATGACGGAGATGAAGGAGCGGTTCATGCCCTTGCACATGATGTAGGAGAGGATCGCGCCCGACGAGCCGACCAGCGCGCCGGTGATGATGAGCGCGAGATTGCCGAGCGTGAAGCCGATGCCGGCCGCGGCCCAGCCCGAATAGGAGTTGAGCATCGAGACGACGACCGGCATGTCCGCGCCGCCGATCGGGATGATGATCAGGACGCCGAGCGCCAGCGCCAGAATGACGATCAGCCAGAAGGCGAGCGTCGACTGCGTCATGACGAGGACGACGACGAGCAGGACGAGCGCGGTCGCGATGGCCGCGTTCACCATGTGGCGCGCGGGCAGCATGATCGGCTTGCCGGACATACGCCCGTCGAGCTTCAGGAAGGCGATGATCGAGCCGGTGAAGGTGATGGCGCCGATGGCGACGCCGAGCGACATCTCGATCAGTGCCTGGGTGTGGATGTGGCCGACCGTGCCGACGCCGAAACTTTCCGGCGAATAGACGGCGGCGGCCGCGACCAGCACGGCGGCAAGGCCGACCAGCGAATGGAAAGCGGCGACGAGCTGCGGCATGGACGTCATCGGGATGCGCTTGGCGATCACCGCGCCGATGCCGCCGCCAATGGCGATGCCGACGACGATCATCAGGAAGCCGCCTAAGGTCGGACGCGCCAGAAGCAGCGTGGTGACGATGGCGATGCCCATGCCGACCATGCCGTAGAGATTGCCCTGGCGGCTGGTGGTGGGGTGCGACAGGCCGCGCAGCGCCATGATGAACAGGACGCCGGAGACGAGGTAGAGGAAGGAGGCGAAGTTCTCGCTCATCGAATGCGCCTCACTTCTCTTTTTTCTTGTACATGGCAAGCATGCGGTGGGTGACGAGGAAGCCGCCGAAGATGTTCACCGATGCGAGGATGAGGGCGATGAAACCGAAGCCGGTCGCGAGGCCCGAGGCCGAGATGCCGACCGCCAGAAGCGCGCCGACGACGATGACCGACGAGATGGCATTGGTGACGGCCATCAAGGGCGTATGCAGCGCCGGCGTCACCGACCAGACGACGTAGTAGCCGACGAAGATCGCCAGGACGAAAATGGCGAAGCGGAAGACGAAGGGGTCGATCGCGCCGCCCGTCGCCGCCGCAGCAGCATGGCCGGCCACTTCGGCGGTTTCGAGATCGGAGAAGGCGAGCCGCAGCGCCGCGGTTGCCTGTTCGAGCTGCTCGATGGCGCGTTCCATCGCGGTCATTTCCATCACGCATCCCCCTTCTTCGAAGCGGATTTCGGCTTGGGTGCGGGTTCCACAGGCTCAGCGGGCGCGGCCTCGGCCTTGGCGAAATTCGCGTGGACGACCTGGCCCTCGTGGGTCAGGAGCGTCGCCTTGACCAGTTCCTCGTCCGGCTTGATCGCGAGCGTCTTCGTTTCCTTGTCGACCAGCGTCTCCAGGAAGGCGAAGAGGTTCTTGGCGTAGAGCAGCGAGGCGGAGGCGGCGACGCGGCCGGCCATGTTGAGATGGCCGACGATCTTGACGCCGTTGGCGGTCGTCACGACTTCACCCGCCTTCGCGCCCTCGACATTGCCGCCGCGCTCGACCGCGAGGTCGACGATGACCGAGCCGGGCTTCATCGAGGCGACCATCTCTGCCGAGATCAGGCGCGGCGCGGGCCGACCGGGAATCAGCGCGGTGGTGATGACGATGTCCTGCTTGGCGATGTGCTCAGCCGTCAGCGCGGCCTGCTTCGCCTGGTATTCCTTCGACATTTCCTTGGCATAGCCGCCGGCGGTCTCGGCCGCCTTGAACTCTTCATCCTCCACGGCGAGGAACTTCGCGCCGAGCGAGGCGACCTGTTCCTTGGCGGCGGGGCGAACGTCGGTCGCGGTGACGACGGCGCCCATGCGGCGCGCGGTCGCGATCGCCTGCAGGCCGGCGACGCCGACGCCCATGATGAAGATCTTGGCGGCGGGCACGGTGCCGGCCGCGGTCATCATCATCGGCAAGGCGCGGTCATATTCGGCCGCCGCGTCGACCACGGCCTGGTAGCCGGCGAGATTGGCCTGCGACGAGAGGATGTCCATCGACTGCGCACGCGTGATGCGCGGCATGAATTCCATCGCGAAGGCGGAGATGCCGGCCTTGGCCATGGCGGCGACGGCGGCGTCGTTGCCGTAAGGGTCCATCGCGGCGATGACCGCGGCGCCCTCTTTGTAGGATTTGAGTTCGGTATCGTTTGGGCGGCGAACCTTGAGGACGATGTCGGCGGTCGATGCGTCGGCAGTCGAGCCGATGCGCGCACCGGCCTTCTCGAACTCGGCGTCCGGGATGCGCGAGGCGGTGCCCGCGCCAGCTTCGACGACGACGTCGAGGCCGAGCCCCTTCAGCCGCTTGACGGTATCGGGCGATGCCGCGACGCGCGGTTCTCCACCCTCGACTTCTCTCGGTACGAAAACGATCTGCGACATTGGCCCCTCCCTGACTGCCGATCCTCACTCCCCGGCGGAAACGATCCGCCGCGACGACCGTCAGCGCAACAGGATCGCGCCGAGGCCGCAGATGAGCAGGAAGAGGATGGTCGAGGAGATGAAGCCGGCTGCCGTGAAGAAGCCGAACGCCATGGCGATCAGGAGCGCGACCACGGCGAGCGTGCCGTATTTCGCGAATTCGAGAAAGAGCGAATAGGTCTTCTCGTGCTCGTGATAGTCCATTTCCGCGCCCATCTCGAGCGGGCCGGAATGATGTTCTTCTGCCATGGAAGGCTCCCTCGCAATTCTGTCGTTCGCTGATAACGAAAAGCGTGATTGAGGGCAATGGCAGGATTGTCGCGGAAACTAGCCTACGATGTCTGGAAAGAGGCCGATGAGGCCGATGACGATGAGATAGAGCGCGACGATGTAGTTGAGCAGGCGCGGCATGATCAGGATGACGACGCCGGCGATGAGCGAGATCAAGGGTGTCAGTGCGAGATCGGGCATGGAAAATATCCGTGAATGAAGTCCCTGCGGTGAATAGCTAGGCGCACATCGCGGCGCGGCAAGCATATCGCTGCGTCAGCCGTCTAGGCCGCGACGCGATACTTCGCCGTCGGCAGGACGGTGAGCGGCGTCAGTTCGCCGGCGTCCGGGCGCTGGAAGAGAAGCCGACGTTCGGCGAAGGTGGAGCGGAAGAACGGGTATCGCGCCACCGTCTTCGCCATGTTCTCCTCGCAGTTCGACTCGTAGAGCATGACCGGCACGGTGAAGGGCGGATAGGGCCGCGCGAGGCCGACCTGCGCCGAGCCGAAGATGCGCTTGTAGAACGCGACATGCTCGTCGCGGATCAGGCAGACGCAGCTCGTGGAATCGAAATAGGTATTTGCGATGACCGCGAGGCGCAGCGTGAGATAAGGAAGCAGCCGGAACGAGCCGGCGACCGATGGATCGGCCGTGAACTGGCCCGGATTGACGAAGGTCTCACCGGCGGCAAGCCGCGGCTCCAGCATGTCCGAATAGACCCGCATGACGGGCCCCCAGGGCTCGGCGGCGGTGATGTGGTGAAGACGGACGGTCGAGACGAGTTCGCCGTCGATGAAGACGCCGAAACGGTAGCTGTTCGGCGTGTCGTCCATCGCATCGCAGATGCGCTCGTTTTCAGCTTCCCCGACGAGGCCGTAGGCCTTGTACGCCTTGTAGCGGAGGCGGTAGATCGCCTCGAGATCCTCGCCGCTTTCGCAGCGCCGATATTCCGTCCGCTCCAGAAGAGCCGACACGCTGCGCGCGAATGCCGACCCTTGGCCGTCGCCCGATTGCCCCTCGCCCGAAACGGACCCGCCGTCTGCCTCGGCACGCAGTGCCGCTGCCTGTCCTGTCATGCCACATTCCCCCGTACCGCCATTAACCGAATGGTAACTGCGTATCGACTGTTCCAAAACCCCGAAACTGCGACTTGATTCATTTACCTATGGTTAAGGTTAACGGCTTGACTGCCATGAAAGGTTGAAAATGACCCGGCAAGTCCATCCGGCGCTCGACAAATTTTCACAGCGCCCCTAGAGCGACGCTCACAGATTGGGGGATTTTCGAATGACGACGATCGATGCGGTTCTGGAGCGTGGCGGCACCGGGCCTTTCCAACGAAGGCTGCTCGGGGTCTTCGGACTGGTGTGGACGGCCGACGCCATGCAGGTGCTGGCGGTGGGCTTCACCGCGGCGTCGATCGCGGCGACCTTCGGGCTGACGGTGCCGCAGGCGCTGCAAACCGGGACGCTTTTCTTTCTCGGCATGCTGATCGGCGCGGCGGTGTTCGGGCGCCTTGCCGACCGGTTCGGGCGCCGGCGCATCCTGATCGGCACGGTGGCGATGGATGCGGTGTTCGGCATCGCGTCGGCCTTCGCGCCGGATTTCCAGACGCTGCTCTTCCTGCGCTTCATGACCGGGCTTGCGGTCGGCGGCACGCTGCCGGTCGACTATGCGATGATGGCCGAGTTCCTGCCGCCCTCGCGGCGCGGGCGCTGGCTGGTGGCGCTCGAAGGCTTCTGGGCGGTCGGCACCGTCGCCGTGGCGCTGACCGCGTGGGCGGCGGCTTCGGCGGGCGTGGCGGATGCCTGGCGGGTGATCTTCTTCGTCACCGCGCTGCCGGCCATCGTCGGCATTTTCCTGCGCTTCTGGATACCCGAATCCCCGATGCACCTGATGCGCCAGGGCAAGGAGCCAGAGGCGCGCGCGGTGATGGACAAGGTGCTGGTCGCCAACGGCAAGACGCCGCTCGGCGAGACAAAGCTGACGGCGACGCCCGCCGCATCGAGCGTCGGCCTCCTGTCGCCGGCGCTGCGGCGTCGCACGATCCTGATCCTGGCCTGCTGGTTCCTCGTCTCGATCTCCTATTACGGCATCTTCGTGTGGATGCCCGCGCGGCTGGCGACCGAGGGCTTCGGCTTCGTGCGCGGCTACGGCTTCCTCGTCCTCGTCGCCCTGGCGCAGATCCCCGGCTATGCGCTCGCCGCCTACGGAGTCGAAAAATGGGGCCGGCGCACTACGCTGACGCGGTTCCTCGTTCTGAGCGCGGCGGGTTGCGCGCTCTTCGTCATCGCCGCCACACCGGCGCTGATCGCGACGGCGCTTCTGCTGATGAGCTTTGCGCTTCTCGGCACATGGGGCGCGCTCTACGCCTTCACACCCGAACTCTACCCGACCGCCTCGCGGGCGACGGGCATGGGTGCCGCCGGCGCGATGGCGCGCCTAGGTGGGCTCCTCGCGCCCTCCGTCGTGGTCTACCTGTTCATCGAGAGCACGGCGGCGGCGATCGGCCTTTTTGCCGGTCTTCTGCTGGTGGCGGCGATTGCGGCGCGGGCGATCGACGTCGAGACGCGGCGGGCAGCACTCGCGTGAATTGTGGATCGCGTTCCACAAGATGTTGACGCGATCCGCAAATACCCATCTATATGCGGTGGTCATGGGTCTTCCGGGCGGGCAACCGCCCGGGAGCTAAGAGGGAAGCCGGTGCGCGAAAATGCAATGCCGGCGCTGCCCCCGCAACTGTAAGCAGTGAGCTTGCGTCGATTGATGCCACTGGTGCCGCCGGCACCGGGAAGGCCGACGAGAGCTGTGACCTGCGAGCCAGGAGACCTGCCCTGACGGCTTGAACGAACCTCGGGCGGGGTGTCCCGGTGGTGCGTGTGCCGCGGGCGATCGATTCACCCCGTCAAAGCATGCGTGCGCCCTCCCCCGTCCGCCATCGCCACGGGGATTAAGATGCAGGGCATTGCCACACGACCATTCAGCGGAGCCGTCCCGGTTCCGCATTTCATCGCAGATCCAACCGACGAGGTCGGCCATCGCGTCATCAGGCGCGGCGGCGCGCTGACGCCGTTCGATCCGAACAAGATCGCGGTCGCGCTGACCAAGGCGTTTCTCGCCGTCGAGGGGACGGGCGCGGCCGGCTCGCGGCGGGTTCACGACGCCGTCGAGGAATTGACCGCGCAGGTGGCATCGGCGCTCGCAAGGCGGGGCGGCGAAGCACGCATCGTCCATATCGAGGACATCCAGGACCAGGTCGAACTGGCACTGATGCGCGGCGAGCATCACAAGGTCGCGCGTGCCTATGTGCTCTACCGCGAAGAACGCGCTCGCGAGCGGCTGGCGGCCCGGCCGAAGACGGCAGATCGGGCACCGGTGCTCAACGTCAAAGCTGCCGACGGCAGCCTCGCGCCGCTCGACGAGGCGCGGCTGACGGCGCTCGTCAACGAGGCCTGCGCGGGGCTCGCCGCGGTTTCGCCGGAGCCGATCCTGACCGAGACGCGGCGCAATCTCTATGACGGCATCACGCTCGACGAACTCTCGCTGGCACCAATCCTCGCCGCGCGGGCATTGGTCGAGACCGACCCGGATTACAGCCACGTATCCGCACGACTGTTGCTCGACCGGCTGCGGCGCGAGGCGCTGAGCTTCGTTGCCGGGCGGCCGGACGCGGCGACGCAAGGCGAGATGGCGGAGCGATATGCGGAGTACTTTCCCGGCTTCATCGGGGCAGGCATCGATGCCGGGCTGATCGATCCGGAACTTGCGCGTTTCGACCTTGCACGCCTGGGCGCTGCGCTGAGGCCGGAGCGCGATCTGAACTTCCAGTATCTTGGGCTGCAGACGCTCTACGACCGCTATTTCCTGCACACGAAGGGCAAGCGTTTCGAGCTGCCACAGGCCTTCTTCATGCGCGTGGCGATGGGGCTTGCCTTGCGTGAGATCGACCGCGAGGCACGTGCGATCGAGTTCTATGATCTGCTTTCGTCCTTCGACTTCATGGCGTCGACGCCGACCTTGTTCAATTCGGGCACGACGCGTCCGCAACTATCCTCGTGTTTTCTTACGACCATCGGCGACGATCTCGATGCGATCTTCAAGGGCGTGAAGGACAATGCGCTGCTGGCGAAATATTCCGGCGGGCTCGGCAATGACTGGACGCCGGTGCGCGGCCTCGGCGCACATATCAAGGGGACCAATGGCGAGAGCCAGGGCGTGGTGCCGTTCCTGAAAGTGGCGAACGACACGGCGATCGCGGTCAACCAGGGCGGCAAGCGCAAGGGCGCGGTCTGCGCCTATCTCGAGACCTGGCATGTCGACATCGAGGAATTCCTCGACCTGCGCAAGAACACCGGCGACGACCGGCGACGCACGCACGACATGAACACGGCGAACTGGGTGCCGGACCTGTTCATGCAGCGCGTGGAGGCGAATGCCGAGTGGACGCTGTTTTCGCCGGACGAGGTGCCGGATCTGCACGATCTTTATGGAGCGGCCTTCAAGGCGGCCTACGAGGCGCATGAGGCAAGGGCTGCGGCGGGCGAGATTGCGGTGTTCCGTACGGTGCGCGCGGTCGATCTGTGGCGGCGCATGCTGACCATGCTGTTCGAGACCGGCCATCCGTGGATCACCTTCAAGGACCCTTGCAACATCCGTTCGCCGCAGGGCCATGTCGGCGTCGTGCATTCGTCGAACCTGTGCACCGAGATCACGCTCAACACGTCCAAGGACGAGGTCGCGGTGTGCAATCTGGGTTCGGTGAACCTGCTCAATCACGTCAGCGAAGCCGGCCTCGACATGGCGCGGATGGCGAAGACTGTCACGACCGCGATGCGGATGCTCGACAATGTCGTCGACATCAATTTCTACACGATCCCCGAGGCACGGAAATCGAACCTTCGCCATCGCCCGGTCGGGCTCGGGCTGATGGGTTTTCAGGACGCGTTGCAGGCGCTGCGCATTCCCTATGCCTCGGATGCAGCGGCGGATTTCGCGGATCGATCGATGGAGGCGATCAGCTATCACGCGATCTCGGCCTCGGTCGATCTGGCGGCCGAACGCGGACGCTATCCAAGCTTCGACGGTTCGTTGTGGTCGAAGGGGATATTGCCGATCGATTCGATCCGGTTGCTCGAAGAAGCGCGGCCGGGGGTCGAGATGGACGCGCGCGCGACCCTTGACTGGAACGGACTGCGCGAGCGGGTG
Organism: Aliihoeflea sp.; assembly: GCF_052435475.1. Lineage (NCBI taxonomy): Bacteria > Pseudomonadati > Pseudomonadota > Alphaproteobacteria > Hyphomicrobiales > Phyllobacteriaceae > Aliihoeflea > Aliihoeflea sp. The sequence continues at coordinate 63,875 of NZ_JBQVMV010000011.1, read as the reverse complement.
AAAACGGTCGGGATGCGCAACTCCAACACGATGGCGATCGCGCCGACGGCGACGATCTCCAACATCTGCGGCGTGTCGCAATCGATCGAGCCAGCCTACCAGAACCTGTTCGTGAAATCGAACATGTCGGGCGATTTCACCGTCGTGAACGCGGCGCTGGTGCGCGATCTGAAGGCGCGCGGGCTGTGGGACGAGGTGATGATCTCGGACCTGAAATACTTCGACGGTTCGGTGGGGCAGATCGACCGCATTCCCGATGATCTGAAGGCGCTTTACGCGACTGCTTTCGAGATCGACAGCGTCTGGCTGATCGAGGCCGCGTCGCGGCGTCAGAAATGGATCGACCAGGCGCAGTCGCTCAATCTCTACATGGCGAACCCGTCCGGCAAGGCGCTCGACGCGCTCTATCGGCTGGCGTGGCGGAAGGGGCTGAAGACGGCCTACTATCTGCGCGCGCGCTCGGCGACCCATGTCGAGAAATCGACTTTGAAGGGCACGGACGGGAAGCTCAACGCGGTGTCGGCGGCGCCGATCGTGATCGATCCGGGTGCGGCTTGGGGCAAGGCTTGTGCGGTGGACGATCCGGATTGCGAGGCGTGTCAGTAGCGCCTCCGCTCGACGTTCCCTCCACCCTCTCCGTCACGCTTCGCGTGTCACCTCTCCCCCTTCGGGGGGAGGAAACGCCGTCGCCGGCCCTGACGCCTTTCCTCGCCCCCGGAGGAGGAGAGGTGGCGCGGGCGCAGCCCGCGACGGAGAGGGGGAGTTCCAGCAAATAGATATCAGGATTTCCCAATGCTCAACCTATCCGCTCCCCTCCCCGCCTCCGACGCGACTGGCCTTGGCGCCATCGAGCGCGGCGGTGCGCGGGTCGCCATCGACGACAAGCGCATGATCAACGCCCGCGCCGACGTGAACCAGCTTCTGCCGCTCAAGTATCGCTGGGCGTGGGAGAAATATCTTGCCGGCTGCAACAATCACTGGATGCCGACCGAGGTCTCGATGCAGGCCGACATCACGCTCTGGAAGTCGAAGGACGGGCTGACCGAGGACGAGCGGCGAATGATCAAGCGCAATCTCGGCTTCTTCGCCGCCTCGGAATCGCTTGTCGCGAACAACATCGTGCTCGCCATCTACCGGCATCTGACGAACCCGGAATGTCGGCAATATCTGCTGCGGCAAGCCTTCGAGGAGGCGATCCACACGCATACGTTCCAGTATATCGTGGAAAGCCTGTCGCTCGACGAGGGCGAGCTCTTCAACATGTATCGCGAGGTGCCGTCGATCACCGACAAGGCGGCATGGGCGCTGAAACACACACAGTCGCTCGACGATGCCGATTTCAAGACCGGAACGCCGGAGACCGACACCGCCTTCCTGCGCGACCTCGTGGCCTTCTACGTCATTTTCGAGGGCATTTGGTTCTATACCGGCTTCGCGCAGATCCTGTCGCTGGGCCGGCGCAACAAGATGGTCGGCATCGCCGAGCAGTACCAGTACATATTGCGCGACGAGAGCATCCACCTGAATTTCGGCATCGACGTCATCAACCAGATCCGGCACGAAAACCCGCATCTGTGGACGGCGGCGTTCCAGGAGGAAATCCGCGGAATGATCGCCGATGCGGCCGAACTCGAAGCCGCCTATGGCCGCGATACGATGCCGCGCGGGTTTCTCGGGCTGAACGCGGCGCTGTGCGAGCAATATATGCGCTTCATCGCCAACCGGCGCTGCGCGCAGCTCGGTCTCGCGCCCGTCTTCGCCGAGACGGAAAACCCGTTTCCCTGGATGTCGGAGGCGATGGATCTGAAGAAGGAGAAGAACTTCTTCGAGACGCGGGTGATCGAGTATCAAAGCGGCGGGGCGCTCTCCTGGGACTGAGCCTCAGCCGACGTTGAGGCTCTTGCGATATCCTCCCGGCGCCTTTCCGAACCGGCTTTTGAACAGGCGGGTGAAATGGGCGAGGTCGCCGAAACCACGCGCGAAGCAGATCTCGGCGATCGATGCCTGCGGGCCTGCCGACTGAAGGTCCTCGCGCGCAGCTTCGAGCCGCATGTCGCGCACCCACTGGCCGAGCGTCTGGTTGGTGTCGCGGAAGATCTCGTGGAGATAGCGCACGGAAATGCCGCAGCGCCGCGCGATCAGTTCGGGATCGAGGTCGCGGCGGTGAAGATTGGTGCGCACGAAGGTTTCGACGCGCGACAGATGCGCGGCGCGGACGCTCGACTGGCCGGAGGTGAGCGTGCGCTCGTCGGCGCGGATGGAGAGCGCGAGGAGGTCGACGAGTTGCTGGCCGACCGCATCGCGCGCCTCTTCGCTCATCGAGCCGATCTGGGTGGGAATCTGGTGCAGCATGGCGACGAAGAGGCCGGAGACGCCGTCCGATCCGTTGAACTGCATCCCGTAGAAGCGTTCGGGCGCGCGAATGCGGCCGCGCAGCGCGGCGGCGTCGACCTTCATGACCCAAAGGTCCGAGCGCTCGCCATAGCTGAACTCGTAGGGCTCGTGGCCGCATTCGATGATGTAGCCGCCCGGCGCGCAGGTGACGTCGCGCCCGGCTTGCGAAAAATAGACCGGCGCACGGACAGGGACGGTGATCAGGAGCTGTTCGTCGCTTTCGCCGCGCAGATGGCGTGGCAGGCGGTGATAGGCAAGCGCCTCGGAACGCAGGCGCGACAGCGAGACGCCGCCGAGCGTCCATTTCGCGAGGTGGCCGGTGAAGCGTTCGGGATCGCGGAATTTCAGATCGAGCGGAAAATAGGCATGGGCGATCGCCTGATGCCAGTGGGCGCTGCGGCTGGCGGGATCGACCCCGCGTGTCGTGATGACGTCCATCTGCGTCCTCTCCCAACCTGACCTTATGGCAGGTCTCCGCACCTGACAAACGCTTCATGGACGACTGCGCTGACGGTCAAGAAATCGCGCGCTCCTCGTCAAAGACGTGCGCAGCGCGACGGGCATAGGCTTTCCGAAAACAAGGGAACATCGGTGCGGCGCACGACCGGGCCGGGAAGCGAGGACCAATGTACCGGACAGAAGCCACGCGCACCGTCGACCCGATCACCCTGTCGGTGGTGCGGGGCATTCTCGAAACGACGCAGCGCGAAATGACGCTGTCGCTGGAAAAGACCGCGCGATCGAGCGTCTTCAACCTGGCGCATGACTATTCGACCGCGCTCTTCAACGCCGAGCCGGAGATGATCCTGCAAGGCCAGGACATCCCGATCCATCTCGGCTCGCTGATCCCGGCGATGAAGGTGGTCGCCGGCTATTTCGAGGGCGACATAAACGAGGGCGACCTGATCCTCCACAACGACCCCGCCTATGGCGGCAGCCACGCCATCGACGTGTGCATGTACAAGCCCGTCTTTTACCATGGCGAACTCGTCTACTGGACCGTCTGCAAGGGTCATCTGACCGACATCGGCGGGCCGGTGCCGGCCGGCTACAATCCCGACGCCAAGGAAATCTACGCCGAGTGCCTGCGCATTCCCCCCGTCAAGATTTGGGACCGGGGCAAGCCGCGCAAGGACGTGCTCAACATGATCCTGACCAACATGCGCGCAAGGCGGGATCAGGAAGGCGATTTCAACGCGCTGATCGGCGCCTGCCAGGTCGGCGAGCGGGCGCTGGTCCGGATGCTCGACAAATACGGTAAAGACGTGGTCGACGCGTGCATCGGCGAACTTCTCAACATGGCCGAGCGCCAGATGCGCACGCTGATCCGCTCGGTTCCCGACGGCACGTATGAGGGCGTCGCGGTGCTGGAGGATGCGGGCCACGGCTTCGGCGATTTCGACATCAAGGCGACGGTGACCATCGAAGGGGACGATTGCCGCATCGTCATCTCGAGCCCGCCGCAGATCCCCTATTTCATCAATTCCTACGAGGGCAATTCCTATTCGGGCGTCTATCTCGGCCTGATGATGTTCGCGCAGCTTCCCCCGCCCTACAATGAAGGGCTCTATCGCTGCGTGGCGGTCGACATGGGTCCGAAGGGCACGCTGTGCAACGCCAAGGAACCGGCGCCGCACATGAATTGCACCACGACGCCGATGGAGACGCTGACCGACGCGGTGCGCCTCGCCTTCGAGAAGGCGATGCCCTCGAAGGTCGCGGCTTCATGGGGGCATGCCAACGGCCTCAACATCGCCGGCTGGGACAAGCGCCACGACGAGGAATATGTGACGATGGTGCTCGCCACCATCATTTCCGGCGCGGGCGCGACGCCGCAGCAGGACGGTTGGCACGCCTGTGGACCGGAATGCTGCTTCGGCGCGCTGACCTCGGGCGACATCGAGCTTCTGGAGCATTCCTACCCGATCATCATCCACAAATATTCGCTGATGACGGATTCGGGCGGCGCTGGCTTGCATCGCGGCGGCTCGGGCACGGCCTGGGAGGTGGAACCGCTCGATGGCGACATGACCTTCATCATGTTCGGCGAAGGACGGCGGATTCCCGCATTGGGTGCCGCAGGCGCGACATCGACCATGATCGACACCAAGGTCGGCCGGCTGGAACTCAAGCGCGACGGAAACACCGAGACGATCCGCAACAACACGATCGGCGTCATCAAGCCCGGCGAGACGGTGACCAACATGAATCCCGGCGGCGGCGGCTATGGCGACCCGAAGAAACGACCGGTCGATAAGGTGGTCGAGGACGTCAAGCTCGGCCTCGTCTCGATCAACGGGGCGCGCGAGGACTACGGCGTCGTCATCGCGGATGCGGAAACGCTGAAGGTTGACCTCGACGCCACCCGCAAATTGCGCGCCGCCTGAAGTGGGAGAAAAGATCATGCGCAGCAAATATCGTCTCGGCATCGATGCCGGCGGCACCTTCACCGATTTCGTCCTGGCCGAGCAGGCCGGCGGCAACCGGCTCTACAAGGCGCTGTCGACGCCGGCCGACCCGACCATCGCGATCCGCAACGGCCTGTCGCTGATCGCCGAAGACCTCGACGTGCCGCTCGACGAGATCATCCCCAATTGCGATTTGTGCATCAACGGCACGACGGTCGGCCTCAATGCGCTGATCCAGCACAAGGGTGCGCGCACGGGGCTGATCTGCACGGCCGGCCACGAGGATTCCATCGAGATCCGCAACGGCCACAAGGAGGACGGCTATCGCTACGACGCCGATTATCCGCCGGCCGTCATGCTGGTGCCGCGCAATCTGCGAAAGGGCGTGCGCGAGCGGGTGTTGTCGAACGGCGAGGTACGAACGCCGCTGACCGAGGACGATGTGCGCGCGGCCTGCGAGCATTTCGTGAAAGAGGGCGTGGAATCGGTCGCGATCTCCTTCGTCTGGTCGGTGCTTCACCCCGAGCACGAGCGCCGCGCCAGCGAGATCGTGCGCGAGATGATGCCGGGCGTTATCCTCACGCTCGGCTCGGCGCTCTACCCGCAGGTGCGCGAATATACGCGCACCTCGACGGCGGTGACGAACGCCTATCTCGCGCCGACATTGAAGAAATATGTCGGCGCGGTGGACGCCTATTTCCGCTCGCTGGGCGCGAAGCACCCGGTGCGCTACTTCCAGTCGAACGGGGGCCTTGCCATCGGCGAGGCGATGACGGATCGCTCAGTCTACGCGATCAATTCCGGCCCGGCCTCGGCGCCGCTGGCAGGCCTCCACGTCTCCGCCCCCTTCGACGAGACCAACGTCATCACCATCGACATGGGCGGCACGTCGTTCGACATCACGCTGACCCATGAAGGCGTGACGAACCTCAACAAGAACATCGACTTCCTTCGCTACCGGATCGGCGTGCCGATGATCCAGGTCGAGACGCTGGGCGCGGGCGGCGGCTCGATCGGCTGGATCGACGAGATGGGCCTGCTCCAGGTCGGCCCCCAAAGCGCCGGCTCGGACCCCGGCCCCGCCTGCTACGGCCAGGGCGGAACCTTGCCCACCACGACCGACGTCAATCTCGTCCTGGGCTATCTGAACTCCGACGGGCTGGTCGGCGGGCGCCTGCCGCTCGATCCGGTGAAGGCACAGGACGCGATCCAAAAACACGTTGCCGAGCCGCTCGGCATCTCGCTCGAAAAAGCCGCCTACGGCATGTTCACCATCGTCAACGCCAACATGGTCAACGGCATCAGGCGCGTCTCGATCGAGCGCGGCTACGACCCGCGCGACTTCGTGCTGGTCTGCGCCGGCGGCGCGACGGGCGCGCACATCACGGCGCTGGCGCGCGAGATGGGCATCACGCGGATCATCGTGCCGAAGCTCGCCTCGGGCCTTTGCGCCTTCGGCCAGATCATCTCGGACGTCAAATACAACTACATGGCGACCTGCCCGGTGCGGCTCGACAATGAGGACGCCTATCGGCGCGTCAATGCGCTGTTCCACGAACTGGAAGAGGAAGGCCAGGCGCATCTCAAGGCCGACGGCTTCGGCGAGGACCAGATCCGCATCAAGCGCAGCCTCGACATGCGCTATGTCGGACAGGTGCACGAATGCACGGTGGAGGTCGACAATTTCGAGATCGGCGCGGAGACGGTCGAGCGCCTGAAGGACGCGTTCCACCGCCGGCACGAACAGCTCTACACCTATGCCGAGCCGAACAACACGGTCGAGATCGTCAACATCGAAAGCACGCTTTACGGCCTGGTCGCCAAGCCGGACGACAAGGCGCTGGCGAAGGGCGGCAATGTCGACGCGTCACTGAAGGGAACGCGGCAGGCGATCTTCACCGCCGACGGCCAGAGGCAACGCGTGCCGGTATATGACGGGGGCAAGCTTGGAGCCGGCGACGTGGTGACCGGACCGGCGATCATCGAGGAGACGACGACGACGATCGTGATCGAGCCGGGCTGGAGGGCGGAGTTGCATGCGAGCGGGTCTTATGTGGTGACGCCGGGTTGACTACAGCGCGATGTCGTAGGTCAGCCACTCGGTGCGTTTGGCGATCCGGTCATAGGCGGCACGGGCGCGGTAGTTGTCGTCTTTGGTGATCCAGCGGATGACGGTCCAGCCGCGCGCGCGGCCTTCGTCGGAGATTGCGGCAATCAACGCTTGCGCGGCGCCGGACCCTCGCAAATCCGGGTCGACGAAGAGATCGTCTAGGAAGCCGCCGCGCGTGGCCGAGAGCGGGCGGGTGAACTGGCGGAAATGCGCGAGGCCGACGACGCGGCCTGTTTCGTCGGCGGCGAGGAAGCCCTGCTCCTCCTCGTCGGGCGATTGCAGCCAGCCCCAGACGCGGTCGCGCATCTCGGTCGTCTGCACGACCTTGTAGAACTGCGCGTAGGCTGCATAGAGCCGGTCCCAGTCGTCGCGGTGCTGCGGTTCGGGCCGGATGATGGTGACTGCCAAGGCGGATTCCTTCTTCAAGATCAGGACGCGCGCTTCAAGCCGCCGGCCGGTTCGCGCACGAGCTCGGCCCAGCGTCGCACGAGGTAGTTGTGCTCGTCCATGGTCGTGTTCCACAGCGCGATATGCAAGGCGCGGCTCCAGTAGGAACCGCCGGAGCGGACTGCGCCGAGCTGGATCGCGGGCTTGCCTTCAGGATCATTGAGGATGCGGCGCGCGGGCTTGCCCTCGTACCAGTAGTCCCACTCTTCCGGCTCGAGATGGTCGCGCACCGGCTCGGTGACCGACATGTAATAGCCCTGCCGCGCGACGACGGCGCCGGGCCAGCCCGACAGCGACCAGTTGAGATAGGCATAGGCCTGGTCGAGCCGGTGGCCGGTGAGATGCCGGGCGAGGCACAGCCCGCCGTGCCAGGCGCGGTAGCCCTCGACGGGCACGGCCTGGCGGATGCGCAAGTGACGGCTTTTCAGCGCCACCGCGCTCGGGCTCCACATCGACCCGGCCCACACGTCGCCGCTTTCCATCAAGGCGGTCGCCTCGGGCGCGGTGCGCCAGAAGGTGTGGAAATGGCCTTTGCGTTTCAAGGCAAGCGCGAAGTCGAGCAAATGGTCGATCTCGTCGACCGTCATGTTGCCGAGTTCCTTGAATGCCATCTTGCGCGCAGCGCGGAAGGCGAGCGCGAGGTCGAAGATGCCGATCGCCGGCTCGTCGACGATGGAGACATGGCCGCGCCAGCGCGGGTTCAGGAGTTCGGCCCAGGAATGGACGTCGCGGTCGGTGTCGATGCCGGTCGCGGTTTCGTTGATGCCGAAGGAATCGAAATTGTGGACCGTTGGCAGCATCGAAAGGTAAGGCGTCGGCATGGAGGACAGGGTGTTGTCCTGCTGCACATAGAGCCGCGTGACGGGCGCATCGCCGAAGCCGAGCGGGGCTGCGGCGTTGATGCAGCCCTTCTTGGTCAGGTCGTTGACGCGCGGCCACAGATCGATGCGGTCGATCTCGATCGGCTTGATGGCGCGCCAGTGCCAGACGATATCGAGATTGTGGAAGCACTGGTCGTAGATGTCGTAGCGGTCGGGCTCGGTGGCGGCGAGGCGCTGGGCGGTGACGAAATCATGCTGCTCGAAGGCGAGTTCGAAGCCGAGGTCGCGCTGGGCGCGGGCCTGCAACTGGCGGAACGGCGTGATTTCGGTGCACAGCACGCGCAGGGTCTGCGGCTTGGCGATGTGGACGGCCGGCGCCGCGATGGCTTCATTGTCCTCAAGGGTCATCCGGTCTCCTATCGCGGGGTTGCACCTTCGAGGCAACCGCTTGCGCGATGCGGCAGCACTTTTTCCGACAGCCTGTTGAACACGCGGAACGAGGCTTCGATCCGTGCCGGGTCGAGATCGTCGACGATGAAGACGATGCGCGACTGCCGGTTCGCATCCGGCCAGCCGCTCATGTGGGCCGGCGCATGGACGAGGCGCTGGACGCCGTGGATGGCGACCGGCCGGTCCTCGCCGGCGACGTTGAGGATGCCCTTGACGCGGAAGATGCGATCGCCATGCCGGTTGAGAAGCATGGTGAGCCAGACGCCGAACGCGGTCCAGTCGACCGGGCCGTCGACGGTGATGGCGAAGGAGCGGATTCTTGCGTCGGCGGCGTCGTGGTGGTGGTGATGATGATGGTGATCGTGGTCATGCGCGAGATGGCTTTCCCAGCCTTCCACGCGCAGCGTGGTGCTCGACGCGATGAAATCGTTCGAGGCGGCGTCGGCGGCTATGATCTGGCGCGCGGTCGGATTGAGGCGCGTGAGCGCGGCGCGGAGGTCGGCGGTGCGGGCCTCGTCGGCGAGGTCGGTCTTGGTGATGACGACGACATCGGCCGCGCCGACCTGACGGACGGCTTCGAGACGGTCGGAAAGTTGCTTCTGGCCGTTGACGGCGTCGACCGTCGTCACGACGTTGGCGATGGAGAAATGGCTGCGCAGGACGGGGTGCGACTGGATGGTGGAGAGGGCGGGGAACGGATCGGCGAGGCCCGTCGTCTCGATGACGACGCGGTCGAACCAGGGGATTTCACCGCGCGCGCGTTGCGAATGGAGGCCGAGCAGGGCATCGGCGATCTCGCCGCGCACGGTGCAGCAGATGCAACCCGATTTCATCAGGACGACATTGTCGTCGATGCGGTCGAGGAGGTGATGGTCGAGCCCGACCTCGCCGAACTCGTTGATGAGCACGGCGGCGCTGGCCATGGCCGGGTCGGTCAGGAGGCGTTGCAACAGCGTCGTCTTGCCCGAACCGAGGAAGCCGGTGAGGAGGTTGATCGGCGTGGCATCCTTCATGACAACGCCTTCAACTGCTCCAGATAGACCGGATCGAGCGGATCGAAGTCGCGGCCGGCCATCGTCTCGGCTTCTGGCCAGAGATGGGCGAGGCTGTCGAAGATCTGCGTGCGGCCGGTAGGGTTCGACAGGACGTAGGACGTGCCCTGCCATTCGGAGACGCTGATTCGGCGCGGCGACAGGACGGCGTTGGCGAACTTCATCCGGTCAGCCGCCTCGCGCCGCCGCGAGAGCCGGTCGGTGTTGCGCGTGTAGACGCCTGGACGAGCGACCGCGCTCGTCCAGTGGTCGTCGCACCCCAATATGCCACACAGCGAGCACATGACCGGCTCCTCCCCTTCGCGCCTATTTCTTGCGCGGATGGCGCTTGGCGAAATCGTCGGCCATCTCGTTCATGGTGACGAAGCGCACGCCCTCGTGGCCCTTGATGTATTCATAGAGGCGCTCGAGCATCAAAAGCACCTGCGGGCGGCCCGACACGTCGGGATGGATGGTGATCGGGAAGACGGCATAGTCCATCTCGCGATAGACCCAGTCGAACTGGTCGCGCCACATCTCCTCGATGTGCCGGGGATTGACGAAGCCATGGCTGTTGGGCGCCTTCTTGATGAACATCATTGGCGGCAAATCGTCGAGATACCAGTTGGCCGGAATCTCGATCAGGTCGGTTTCCTCGCCGCGCGTCAGCGGCTGCATCCAGTCGGAGGGCTTGGCGGAATAGTCGATCTTGGTCCACTTGTCGCCGACGCGCACATAATAGGGCGTGAAGTCGTTGTGCATCAGCGAGTGGTCGTACTTGATGCCCTTCTTTAGCAGCAACTCGTTGGTGACGTTGGAGAATTCCCACCACGGCGCGACATAGCCGGTCGGCCGCTGGCCGGAGAGCTTGGTGATCAGGTCGATACATCTATCGAGGACCTGCTCTTCCTGCTCGGGCGTCATTGCGATCGGGTTTTCGTGGCTGTAGCCGTGGATGCCGATCTCGTGGCCGGCATCGGCGACGGCCTTCATCTCGTCCCAGAAGGTCTCCGCCGAGTGGCCCGGGATGAACCATGTCGTCTTGATGCCCCAGCGCTCGAACATCTTCAAGAGGCGGGGCGAGCCGACCTCGCCGGCGAACATGCCGCGCGAGATGTCGTCGGGCGAATCCTCGCCGCCGTAAGAGCCGAGCCACCCCGCCACGGCATCGACGTCGATGCCGAAACCGACCAGAATTTCCTTAGCCATTGCCGATCTCCCTTGGATTGATTGAGCGTTTTGCGTTCATCCCCTGGCGACCAGGGTGACGTTTTCGGATGGACAGTCGACCGTGACCGCGTCGCCCACGGCAAGCTGCATCAGGTCGCGATTGTCAGTGCTCGTCTCGACGTCGACGCGCTGGCGCCCGTCGAGGTCGATCTGAAAATGCTGGACGCTGCCGACCGCATGGCGCATCGCGATCGTGCCGTTGAGGCGGTTTTCCGCGGGCAGCGCGTCGGCGGCGCCGCGCCGTGAAATCCGCATCGCCTCGGCCGGGATCGCGACCAGCACGCCCTCACCGGCTCGAACGGTTTCGGCAGGCCGGCCGCGCATGCGTCCGAAGGCGGTGTCGACCGCGCCGATGCCGTCCGCGATGGTCAGGTTCTGGCCCTCGATGATGGCGTTCGAGCCGATGAAGCGGGCGACGAATTCGGTCTTCGGATTGGCGTAAACTTCGTGCGGCGTGCCGATCTGCTCGACGCGGCCGCGATTCATCACGACGATGCGGTCGGACAGGCCAAGCGCCTCGGACTGCGCATGAGTGACGAAGACGAAGGTGATGCCGAGTTCGCGCTGCAGGAGCTTCAGTTCGTTCTGGATGACGCGGCGCAGATTGGCGTCGAGCGCGCCGAGCGGCTCGTCGAGGAGGAGGATGTCGGGCTCGACGACGAGCCCGCGCGCGAGCGCGATGCGCTGGCGCTGGCCGCCGGAAAGCTTGTCGGCCTTGCGGTCGGCAAAGGGCGTCAGGCCGAACATGTCCATGATGCGGTCGACCTTGGCGGTCTTCTCCGATGTCGACAGCGCCTTGACGTCGAGGCCGAAGCCGATGTTCTGGCGCACGGTCATGTGCGGGAAGAGCGCGTAGTTCTGGAAGATCATCGAGGTCGGGCGGCGCTCGGGCGGGATCGACGAGACGTTCTTGCCCTTAATCAGGATGTCGCCATTGGTGATCTCCTCGAAGCCGGCGATCATGCGCAGGGTCGTCGACTTGCCGCAGCCGGACGGGCCGAGAAAGGCGACGAACTCGCCCTTGCCGACGCGAAGATCGAAATCGGCCACCGCGACGGTGCCGTCCGAATAGGTCTTGCCGACGCCATTGAGTTCGAGATCGTACATGCCGATTTCCGATGCGACTTTGGATGAGGAGGCCCCGCGCGCCGGGCGATCCGGCGCGCGGGAGAGCGGGATCAGGCGTTGAGGAACTCGTCCCAGCGCTGGATCAGATAGTCGTACTCGTCCGGCCACTGGTGCCAGTAGGCGACGTTGGCCGAGCGCTCTTCGAGCGAGCCGCCATCGCGCAGGTCGCCCTCGTTGATGCCGCGCTCGGCGGCGCCGACCCAGGGCTTGCCCTCGTACCAGAAGGCGTATTTGTCCGGGTCCATCGCTTCCTTGATGTTGGTCGAGGGCGAGTAGTAGCCCTGTTCCGTCACGGCGATGGCCGGCGGGCCGGAGAGCCAGTAATTGGCGTAGGCGATGACGGCCTCGCGGTTGGGCGAGCCGGCGATCAGCGAAGGGCCGATGGTCCAGCCGCGCGTGCCTTCCTTCGGCGTCGCGTATTTCGCAGGACGCCCCTGCGCCTTCACCGCCATGACGGCCGGCTGCCAGGCGTCGGAGACGACCATTTCGCCGGACGCCATCAGGTTGACGAGCTCGCCGAAATCGCCCCAGAGCGCGCGGAACTGGCCGCCCTTCTTCTTGGAGATCAGGAAGGCGGTCGCCTCGTCGATTTCCTCGACGGTCGGGTTGCCGGGGTTCTTGGACTCCAGTTCGCCGAGCGTGTTGAGCGCGATGATGGCCTGGCCGAAGGCGATCAGCGGATCGACGTTGAGGCCCGACTTGCCCTTCCACTTGTCGTCGAAGAGCGCCGTCCAGCTATTGGCTTCCTCGTCGCTGACGACGTCGGGATTGTAGCCGATGGAATCGAAATTATAGACGGCCGGGACCATGTAGAGCTCGGTCTGGCCTTCGTCGGCCCAGATCTGGCCGACGATCTGCGCCTTGCGCTCCCACTTGTCGTTCTCGGTCGTGAAGGTGTCGCGGATCGAGTTCCAGTTGGGGATTTCGGAGACCGGGATCGGCTCGACATTGTTGGTGGCGATGACGGCCGGTAGCCGCTCGGCGATCACCTCCCAGCAATCATAGTCACCCGCGCCCGACAGGATGCGCGTCTGTGCGTCGGGGAAGGTCGAGGCGGTGCCGGTCGCGGTGCCAACGCCGCTTTCCTGCTTGAAGGAATCGAGGATGCGGTCTTGCACGGTGACCGACAGGCCGATCGTGCGAAGCTGCTGGTCGGCGAGCGCCTGCGCATATGCCTTCTGGCGGGCGAACGGCGCGAACCCGCCCATGGCCAGCGCCATGGCCCCCGCGCCCCCTTTCAGCATCGTGCGTCTGTTCAACATTGGATGCTTTCTCATCTGACTGTTCCCTTTGTTATGATTGCCCATTTTCAGTAGCGCCCCACCAGGAGGCCTCCATCAACCGCGATCACCTGACCCGTCAGGTAGCGTGCCGCGGAGGAAGCGAGAAAATGAATGACGTCGGCGATGTCGTCCGGCTCGCCGAGCCGGCCCATCGGAATGAAGGCGGCGGCCTTTTCGGCGCCTTCCGGCCCGAGCGAGTGCTTTTCCGACAGGAGCTGCGCGGTGCGGATGTAGCCGGGCGCGACGCCGTTGACGCGGATGCCCTGCCCCGCGAGTTCAACGGCAAGGCCGCGCACCAGACCGACGACGCCGGACTTGGCGGCCGAATAGTGGACGTGCTCGTCCCAGCCATAGGCGACGCCCATGATCGAGGAGAGGCAGACGATCGCGCCGGATTTCTTCGCGCGCATCGACGGGAGTGCTGGCCGGATGACGCGGATCATGCCCTTCAAATCGATGTCGAAGGTCTCGTCCCACTTGGCGTCGGTCAGGTCCGCGAGCGGCACGCGATGGGCGATGCCGGCATTGGCGACGATGACATCGACGCCGCCGCGCTCGGCATCGATGCGGGCGACGAGCGCTTCGGCTTCGTCGGTCGAGCGCACGTCGAGCCAGGCGAATTCGGCCGAGCCGCCGGACGCGTTGATCTCGTCGGCGACCGCCTGTCCTTCACGTCCGAGGACATCCGTCACCACGACATGATCGCCCGAACGCGCGAAGGCGAGCGCGGCGGCGCGGCCGATGCCGATGCCGCCTCCGGTGACGAGGATGGTGCGCGGGGTGGCTGGTTTGGTCATGCGGGTTCTTTCCTGACTCTCAGAGCATCACGTCGCCGGAATTCGGCCCGAGCGTCTGGCCGACGAAGAGCGCGCCGTCAGCCGAGGCCAGAAAGGCGACTGCTCCGGCCACCTCATGCGTCTCGCCGAACCGGCCGAGCGGGAGTTCGGCCGCCTTGGCTTTCTTCCAGTCTTCGGAAAGTGCCTCGACCAGCGGCGTGTTGATGGGTCCGGGCGCGATCGCGTTGACGCGGACACCCTTCTTGGCGACCTCGCGGGCGAGCGACTTGGTCATCGCGATGATCGCGCCCTTGGCACCGGCATAGTGGACGAGTTCGACACCGCCGACCTGTCCGAGCTGCGAGGCAACATTGACAATCACGCCTTCGCCGGCCGCGAGCATCGACGGCAGCACCGCCTGGCACATCAGGAACGTGCCGCGCACATGGACGGCGAACATGCGCTCGAACTCGGCGAGCGAGATGTCGAGGAACGCGGCCTGATGGCCGTGACCCGCATTGTTGACGAGAAGCGCGACCGGACCGAGACGCGACGTGGCGTCGGCGACCAGTCCGGTCACGGCTGCCGGATCAGAGATGTCGGCGGGAAATGCCTCGGCCGTGCCCCCGGCCTTTGCGATCGCCTCGACGGTCTTCGCACAGGCCTCGGGCTTCAGGTCATTGACGGCGACCCGATAGCCCTCGGCGGCAAGCCGCGTTGCGATGCCCGCGCCGATGCCCGATCCGGCGCCGGTGACGAGTGCGGTCTTGCCGCTCATGCCTCCGCCTCCTGGCCCTTGAAGGCCTGACCCTTGCGAACGGCGCGCAGCATCAGGAGCGCGTAGATGGCAAGGAGCGTGAAGGAGAACAGCGTCGTCAGGACGCCGAAGGCGAAGATGTTCGGATAGATCTCGACCGAGAACGTGCCGTAGATCGTCAGCGGCAGGGTCAGTTCGCGGCCCGAGGTGAAGAGCGTACGCGAGAACTCGTCATAGGAAAGCGTGAACGAGAACAGCATCGCCGAGAGCACGCCGGGGAAGATCATCGGGAAGGTCACGCGCCGGAAGGTCTGCGCCGGCGAGACGCCGAGCGACAGCGACGCTTCCTCCACGCTGCGGTCGAAGCGGTTCAAGATTGCCAGCATGACGAGGAAGGCGAAGGGGAAGGTGTAGACGACGTGCAGTACGAAGGCCGTGCCCCACCAGGCGCGCGCCACGCCGGCCATGTTGGAAAACAGCGCCATGCCGAGGCCGACGAGCACGCCCGGCACGATCATGCCGAGGATGACGAGGTAGAAGACGACGCCCGAGCCCTTGAAGCGGGTGCGGAAGCCTTGCGCCGTCATGACGCCGAGCACCGTCGAGACGACCGTCGTCATGAACGCGAGCGTGAGCGAGCGCAACAGGGCGTCGCCGATGGGAAGCTGCGTGATGCGGCCGGGCGGAGTGAGGCCGAGAAGGTGCTGATACCAGTAGGTCGACCATTCGATGATCGGGAACTGCGGGCCGCCACCGGCGCCCTGGAAGGACAGGATCGCGAGCACGATCATCGGGCCGTAGAGGAACAGGATGAAGGCGGCGCAGTAGACGGCGAGGACGGGTTTCAGGACGCGCGATTCCATCGGCCTACATCTCCTTCCTGAGATTGACCACGCGCAGCATGACCGTGATGACGATGGCGATGATGATAGTCAGGATGACGCCGGCGACCGAGGCGAAGGCCCATTTGAGCGAACCGACCTGGCTGACGATGATGTTGCCGAGAAGGTTGACCTTGCGGCCCGACAGCGATGCGGCGGTGGCGAATTCGCCGAGCACCATGACCGAGACGAAGATTGCGCCGACGACGACGCCAGGCAAGGAAAGCGGCAGGATGATCTTGAAGAAGATCCTGCCGAAACCCGCGCCGAGATCGCGCGCGGCCTCGATGATCGACGGGTCGATGCGCGACAGCATGAAGGTGATCGGCCCGACCATGAAGACGCAGTAGATCTGCGTCATGCCGACGAGAACGGCGAACTCGGAAAAGAGCAGCGTCGTCAGCGGCGTGTCGATGATGCCGAGATTGATCAGGATCATGTTGATCGCGCCCTCGGTGCCCAGCATCGGCCGCCAGGCGATAACGCGGATCAGGAACGAGGTCCAGAACGGGATGACGCAAATGACGAGAAGCGCCGTCTGCAGCGTCTGGTTGCGCACGAAAAGGCCGATGAAGAGCGCGACCGGATAGCCGATCAGGAGCGTGGAAACGAGCACGATCGCCCAGATGCGAACCGTGGTCCATGTGGCCGACAGATAGGTCGAGCTCGACAGGAAGCGCTGCCAGCTCTCGATGGTGAGCGTCGGTTCGACGGTGAAGGTGGTCTGCGTCCAGAACGAAACGTAGACGACCATCAGGAGCGGCAGCACCATGAATAGCGTCATCCAGGCGATGCCGGGCGTGACGAGGAACAGCGCGCGGCGGCGCTCCTCGCGCTCGCGCTTTTGCGCCGGCGAGGAACTGCCCTGGCTTTCGGCAAAGCCGGAGGCGGCAGGCCTGTTGTCGGCGATTTCCATCAGGCAGCCCTTTCGAAGAACGGAACGATCTCGGCCGGATCGAAGGCGAGGCTGTAGACCTCGTCCTTGGTATAGGTTTCGGGCACCGGGCCGGAGAGGTGCGAGACGACCTGGACGAGTTGCCCGTCCTCGGTGCGGAAGAAGGATAGGACGCTCGACCCGGTAAACTCGCTGGTGATGAAGCGTGCGCGCAGCGCGGCGTCGCCGGCTAGACCTGCCGGGCGCACGCTGATCCGGTCGAAGCGCAAGGCGACCTCAACCGGCGTGCCGTCCCGCGCCGAGGACGGCGCGGGCAGCGGGAATGCGGCGGCGGGCGAGCGGAAGCGGCCGCCCTCCATCGTGCCGGAGAGGATGTTGTAGGCGTTGAGATGGCGCGCGACATCGGCGCTGCGCGGCTCGGAAAAGAGCGTCGAAGCGGGCGCGAACTGGGCGATCGTGCCGCGCGACAGGACGGCGACGATGTCGCCCATCAAGAGCGCCTCAGTCTCGCTGCCGGTGACATGCAGGAACGTCACCTTCAGGCGCTGCCGGATATGGCGCAGCTCGTCGCACATGCGCTCGCGCAGGTTCGCGTCGAGCGCGCCGAGCGGCTCGTCGAGAAGGACGATGCGCGGCTCGGTGACGAGCGTGCGGGCGAGCGCGACGCGCTGGCGCTGGCCGCCGGAAATGGCCGAGACCTTGCGCGAGGCGAGGCCTTCGAGGCCGACGAGGCGGATGATGTCGTTGACCCGGTGCGCGACCTCGGCGGCATCGGTGATCGGAGCATGCTCGCGGTAGCGCAGGCCATAGGCGATGTTGTCGCCGACGCTCAGATGCGGAAACAGGGCGAAGTTCTGGAACACGAAGCCGATGTCGCGGCGATGCGGCGGCACGCCGTCGAGGCGCTTGTCATCGAGCGTGACGGTGCCGGCATCCGGCTCCTCGAAGCCGGCGATGATGCGCAGGAGCGTGGTCTTGCCGCTGCCGCTCGCGCCGAGGACGGAGACGTAGCTGTCGGCCGGCACGGCGACGCTCAGCCGGTCGAGCGCGACCGTCTCGCCATATCGCCGCGATACCGAATTCAGTGCCAGCATCGGCAAACTCCCCGAGCGTTCCCACGCTTTCTAAATTGATTATGTATACAAACACATCTACATTGGCTCTCGCAAGAGCCGATAGCGTGTTTTTTTGACGTCGGGAAATGCTGGCACACAAGCGCGTGAAGCCCCATCATACGCTGATGCGCAGGCGTGCGTGCCAGACTGCACGGGCAAATTGCAGCCTGCTCACCGGTCGGGCGCAATCCGGCCGGATGCGCCCGAAAAATGATCTTCGTGTACGTTACTAAATCACGTTAGCCAATTTCCCGATTGAACCGGGTCGCAACTGTCTCCAAAAGCGAGGCGTATCGAGATGAGCCGGAGCGAGATGATTCCCCCCAAGGCGCCAGGCCGGGCACCGCTGTTCCTGACGGCGGCCGACACCATCCGCGTGAACATCGAGACCGGCCGGCTGGACCGGGGCCAGGTGCTGCTCGAAGGCCCGCTCGCCGAGCGGCTGAAGATCTCGCGCAGCTCGGTCAAGCGCGCGCTCGGCCTGCTCGAGGAGGAAGGCGCGATCCGCCGCTTCGACGGGCGCGGCTATGTCGTCGGCCCGCCCGACGACGACACGGCGCCGATCCGCAGCGATCTCAAATCCATCCATCTGGTCGTCGACGAGGCGCATGACGAAACCCTCAACCGGCCGAACTGGAAACGGATTCACGACCAGGTCGAGGCCGACGTGTCGGCCTGCCTCGTCTTCGGCCAGTTCCGCATCGTGGAAAGCGATTTGGCCGCCCATTTCGACGTCAGCCGCACCGTCATCCGCGACGTGCTGGGGCGGCTGCAGGAGCGCGGGCTCGTCACCAAGAGCTCGACCTCGCGCTGGATCGTCGCGCCGCTGACGGCGCAATCGATCAAGAACAAGTTCGAGCTGCGCATCATCCTCGAAGTCGCTGCGCTGCGCTCGGCCGCGCCCTTCATCGACCGGATCGCGCTGGAGCGCATCTGCCGGTCCATGGCCGCGGCCGAGGCGGAAGGACGGCTGGTGCGGCCCGAGACCTGGTTCCGGCTCGTCAATGAATTCGTCGATCTGGCCATCCTGTCCACTCCCAACGAGGATTTGCGCCAACTCATCTCGGCCAACATGAAGACGCTGCAGGCCTCGCAGAACGCCCTTTTCGGCCTCGGCCTCTTCGGCGACGCGCTCGCGATCCGCGAAATCCGCATGATCGGCGAGCTCATCATCGTCGGCTCGACCGCTTCGGCGGCCGAAATGCTCGAAAGCCATTTGTCGAAGTCGCGCGACCGCACGATCGCGCAACTCAAGCTCGTCGCCGTGCTGCCGCAGCCCGGCCATATCGCGCCCTATCTGATCCCGGTTTAACCCAGATGCGCGCGCAGTTTGTCGAGCCGCGCCGCCTCCTCGTGCCGGGCCTGCATCGCGTCTTCCATCGTCACGCGCCGGAAGCGTGACGGCGTGTTGGGCTGCAACTGGCCGATCAGATCCATATCGGCCGAGATGACCGTTCCGATCATGAAGTAGCCGCCGCCCGACACCGCGTCACGGTGGAGGATGATCGGCTCGGTGCCGCCCGGCACCTGCACGGAGCCGTAGGGGTAGCAACTGTCGACGATGTTCGACGGGTCCGAGCCCGCGCCGAAGGGCTGCTCGCGCTCGACGAATTCGAGCGGCGTGCCGCCCTTGAAGCGGTAGCCCATGCGGTCGGCCTCGGGCGCGACCTTCCACTCCTCGTCGAAAAAGCGATCGAGCGAGCTTTTGGTGACGCGGTGGTCGTAGAGGCCGGGCACGATGCGCAGTTCGACCGGCATCGCCGATTTGCGGCGGAGATTTTCCGGCACGCTCGCGCCGTTTACTGCCTTGCCCGCCTTGCCGACCGGCAACTCGTCGCCGGCCGCGATCGCCCGGCCCTTGAAGCCGCCGAGCGCGCCGATCGGATAGGTCGAGCGGCTGCCGAGCGCGACGGGCACGTCGATACCGCCGGCGATGGCGATGTAGATGCGCGCGCCGGATTTCAGATAGTCGAAGGAAAGCGTCTGCCCGGCCTTGACGGGAATGGCGCTCCAGCCGGGATGCTCCTGCCCGTCGACGCGCACCGGCATCTCAGCGCCGGTGACGGCGACGACCGTATCCGCTGTGAACTCCAGCTTCGGCCCGACGAAGACCGCTTCGAGCCCCGCCGCGCCCTCGTCATTGCCGACGAGAAGGTTCGCCGCGCGCATCGCGTAGGAATCCATCGCGCCGGAAGTCGGGATGCCGAGGTGGAAATAGCCCGGCCGGCCAAGGTCCTGAACGCTGGTCAGGAGGCCCGGATTGATGACCTTAACCGCCATTGATCATGCCCTCCAGCTTGGCGTTGTAGCCGCGAATGTCGGCGTTGAAGGCGCGCAGGTCAAAACTGACGTCCCTGATCTTCGGCCGGAAACTGTTGTTGGCGACGGCCTCGACCGTGCGGTCGTACTCAGTGCGGTCGATCGGCTTGAACTTCACGATGTCGCCTGGCCGGAAGAAGACCATGAAGTCGGAGAGGTAGCTGGTCTTCTGGTCCGGATCGAAGATCGGCATCGGCGTGATGCCGAACATCTGGTAGCCGCCCGCGCCGCGCACCGAATAGATGCAGGAAAAGCAGCCGCCATAGCCGACGGTGAGCTTCGGCGTATCGGTACGCGGGCGCAGATATTTCGGCACCTGGATCTGCCGCTCGCGCTCGACCATCTGGAACATGAAGGGCAGGCCGGCGACGAAGCCGACCATCGAGACGAACCAGGGCGAACCGGAATGCGCGCCGATGAACGCCTCGACGCTGTCATAGCCGTTGATGCGCGCGGCATATTCGAGGTCGCTCGACTGCGGGTCCTGATGGCGCTCGCGAAAGCGCATCAACGTCTCGTGCGTCCACGGGTCCTGGTAGAAGACGGGGATCTCGATGATCCGTGTCTCGATCACCGGATCGGAATGCTCGGCAAGGCTCTCGATCGACTTGACCTCGTCGAGCAGGGCCTGCGGCGACACGATATCGGGGTCGAACTTGACCTGGAAGGACGCATTGGCCGGGCAGATCTCGGTGACGCCGGCGATCTTGCGCTCGGCGATGATGCGCGTCATCGACAGGCTCTTGAAGAAGGCGTCGAGGGACATCTCCTCGTCCACCTCGACGAACAGGTGCTCGTCGCCGCCGAATGTGTAGCGCGTCTTCATAGAGCATGCTCCGCTTTGGTCGTTTCGGGTCGCAAAGGATTGCCGGCGAGCCAGGGCTCCAGCCATTTCGTATCGAACCGGCCGGCGCGCACGTCGGCGTTCTGCGCAAGCGCTGCGTGGAGCGGCACGGTCGTCTTGATGCCGCCGATCTCCAGCTTCGAGAGCGCTTCGCCCATCCGGGCGATGGCCGATGCGCGGTCGGGCGCGTGGACGATCATCTTGCCGAGGAGGGAATCGTAAAATGGCGGGACCGTATAGCCCTCATAGAGCATCGTATCGAAGCGGGTGCCCTCGGCTGCGGGAACGACAAGCCTGTCGACGGTGCCCGGATTGGGCATGAAGTTCGCGGCCGGGTCCTCGGCATTGATGCGGCATTCGATGGCATGGCCGTGGATTGCGACGTCCTCCTGCCGGATCGAGAGCGGCGCGCCGCCGGCGATCTGGATCATCTCGGCGACGAGGTCGATGCCGGTGATCATCTCGGTGACGGGATGCTCGACCTGGATGCGGGTGTTGACCTCGATGAAATAGAAATCGTGCGTGTCGCCGTCGTAGAGATATTCGACCGTGCCGGCGCCCTTGTAGCCGACCTGCTTTCCGAGCGCGACGGCGCTTGCCGTGAGCTTCTCGCGGATGTCGGGCGACAGGCCGAAAGCGGGCGCTTCCTCCCAGACCTTCTGGCGGCGGCGCTGCAGCGAGCATTCGCGCTCGAAGCAATGGATGACGTCCGTCCCGTCGCCGAGGATCTGCACCTCGACATGGCGCGCCTTGGTGATGACCTTCTCGATGTAGAGCCCGCCATCGCCGAATGCGGCGGCGGCTTCCGATGCCGCCTGCGGGAACTGCTTTTCAAACTCTGCAAAGCTGTCGACGATGCGGATGCCGCGCCCGCCGCCGCCGGCCGCCGCCTTGATCATGACCGGAAAGCCGATCTCTTCGACGAGTGCGCGCGCCTCGTCCATGTCGGCGACGCGGCCGTCGCTGCCGGGCACGGTCGGCACGCCCGCCTCCTTCGCCACCTTGCGCGCGGCGACCTTGTCGCCGAGCAGGCGGATCGCCGCGGCATCGGGGCCGACGAAGATCATGCCGGCATCGACGACGGCTTGGGCAAAATCCGCGTTCTCGGCCAGAAAACCGTAGCCCGGATGGATGGCGTCGACGCCCTTTTCCTTCGCCGCCGCGATGATCGCCTCGATGTTGAGATAGGACTTCGCCGCAGGCGGCGGGCCGATCAGGACACTGTCGTCGGCCATGCGCACGGCGAGCGATTCGGCATCCGCCGCGCTGTGCGCCTGCACCGCGCGGATGCCGAGCGACTGCGCGGCGCGCACGATGCGCACGGCGATCTCGCCGCGATTGGCAATCAGGAGGGAGCGGATCGCCATACCGGTCAGCCGTCGATCTCGGCGATGGTCTGCCCGGCCATGATCGCATCGGAATCCTCGAGCAGGAAGCGGATCGCCTTGCCGGCGGCCTCGGCCTTCACCTCGTGGAAGCTCTTCATCACCTCGATCAGCCCGACCACGTCGCCGGCGGCGACATCGTCGCCATCCGACTTGAAGGCGGGGCTGTCGGGCGACGGCTTGCGGTAGAACGTGCCCGGCATCGGCGCCTTGATCTCCAGCTTGCTCATGAAATGTCCTTGCTATCGGTTGAGGAGTTGGGAAAGCGGCACGATCTTGATGCCGGCCTCGGTCAGCCGCGAACGCATGGTGCGGGCGATGTCGGCCGACCCGGGCGTGTCGGAATGAAAACAGATGGTCTCGAAAGCGATGTCGACCTCGTTGCCGGTGACCGTCGTCACCTTGCCGGTCTGGCAGGCTTTCACGACCTTGGCCGCGATCGCCTCCGGATCGAGCCGGCCGACACGGCGGGTGAAGACGATGGCGCCATCGTCGCCATAGTCGCGATCGGCGAAGAATTCGCGCGCGACGGGATGGCCGGCCTGGCGGGCGAGCTCATAGGTGCGCGACATGCCCATGCAGAAGATCGGCGTGTCGGGCTCGACCTTGCGCATGTAGGCGATGAAGGCGTCGGAGAGTTCGTCATTGCCGGCGAGTTCCATGTAGAGCGCGCCATGCGGCTTGACGTGCTGGAGCCGGACGCCATGGCGCTTGGCGAATTCCTTCAGCGCGCCGACCTGATAGATGATGTCGTTGACGAGTTCGGCCGCGCTGCCGTCGATGCGGCGGCGGCCGAAGCCCTGGAGGTCGCGATAGCCCGGATGCGCGCCGACGCCGACGCCGTGCTCGGCGGCGAGCCGCACGGTGCGGTCGATGAGATTGGGGTCGCCTGCATGGAAGCCGGCGGCGATGTTGGCGGAACTGATCAGGCCCATCAGGACGTCGTCGGACGTGTCGCCGAGTTGCCAGGGCCCGTAGCCCTCGCCCATGTCGCAATTGATATCGACCGCCGACAGCGCCATTCCGGCTCTCCCGTTTCGCCGCGTGCCCGTTCCGGGTCTGTCGCGGCTGTTCCATGCTCGAAACGCTAGTCGCTGACGGCCTTCTTGGGAATTTCTATTTTCCGAAGCGTCATCTTCAATTAATCAGATACCTAACCTTCACGACCGGATGCCCCATGTCGTTCAGCCTTCGCCAGATCCGATATTTCGTCGCTACCGCCGAGCTCGGCCAAATCTCGCAGGCGGCCGTCGCGCTGTCGATCTCGCAATCGGCCGTGACGACCGCGATCCGCGACCTCGAGCGCCATGTCGGGCTCGACCTCTTCAACCGCACCCCGCTCGGCATGGATTTGACGGCGGCTGGGCGGGAATTCCTGTTCCACGCCTATGAAATCCTGCGCAAGGTGCAGGAGGCGAGCAACCTCAATCTGCCGTCGAACGCAGTGGAGGGAAAGTTGACGGTGGCGGCGACCTATACGGTGATGGGCTACTTCCTGCCGCACCACATCCAGCGGCTGAAACGCTCTTATCCGGGGCTCGACATCCATCTTTTCGAGCTCAACCGCGAGGCGATCGAGGAGGGGCTGACCGACCGGCGCTACGACATCGCGCTCGCGCTGACGTCGAACATCACCAACCCGTCGATCGCGACCGAGACGATGATGAGCTCGCCGCGTCGCCTCTGGCTCTCCTCGCGCCATCGCTTCCTGTCGCGCGCCGATGTCGGCCTGAAGGAGGTGGAGGAGGAGGCCTACATCATGCTGACGGTGGACGAGGCCGCGCAGACGGCGATGAAATACTGGAGCCAGTCGCTCTATCGCCCGCGCGTGACGCTTCGTACCTCGTCGGTCGAGGCGGTGCGCTCGATGGTGGCCGGCGGAGAAGGCGTCGCGATCCTCTCCGACATGGTCTACCGGCCGTGGTCGCTGGAAGGCGAGCGGCTGGAGACGATGGTGCTCTCCGACCCGATGCCGCCGATGAATGTCGGCCTCGCCTGGCACCGCGACGCGACCTTCTCCGATCCGATGCGCGCGCTGCGCACCTACTTCCAGCAGGCATTCAACCGGCCGATCACGCCAGCGCGCTAAAGCCCTTAGACGATCGACGCAATCGAATGACGCGCGGCTTTTGCCCTTTCGCATTGCGCGGCGGCGCGGCATTGTACCGGAGGTGGTAAAAGGGGTTCGGCCTGGTTGGGGGATATGGGCTTCACGGTTTTTCCAGCCATCTGCATGCGGCGGCCTTGCCTCGGCGCTACTGCGAGCGCCCCATGAAGGGCATCGCCCGGCTCTTGAGAAGCAACGACCTTGTCGCGCGCGTCGTGCGCGGAGCAGGCTGGACCGCCTCCGGCTTCGCCGTCGCGCAGGTGCTGCGGCTCGCCTCGAACCTCGTTCTGACGCGGCTGCTCTTCCCAGAAGCCTTCGGCCTGATGGCTCTGGTGAGCGTCTTCATCGCCGGGCTGGCGATGTTCTCGGATGTCGGCCTCGGGCCCTCGATCCTGCAGAACAAGCGCGGCGACGACGAGGATTTCCTCAACACCGCCTGGACCATCCAGGTCGTGCGCGGGGTGTGCATGTGGCTGGGAACCTGCATCCTCGCCCTGCCGCTCGCGCGTTTTTACGGTGAACCGGCGCTGGCGCAGCTCCTGCCCGTCGCCGGGCTCGCCCTCGTCATTTCCGGCTTCAACCCGACACGCTTGATCACGGCCAACCGTCACCTGCTTCTGGGCCGCATCACGGCGATCGAACTCCTCAACCAGATCATCGCGCTCGTCATCATGGTCGCGCTCACCTGGTACATGCGCTCCGTATGGGCGCTCGTCATCGGCGGCGTGATCGCGGCCGGAACGTTCCTGATCTTCGCCCATCTTCTCCTGCCCGGAAAGGCGAACCGCCTGCGCTGGGAGAGGGAGTCCGTTCACGAACTGGTCCATTTCGGCAAGTGGATTTTCTTCAGCACCGCGCTCGGCTTTTTGGTCCTCCAGGGCGACAAGCTCATTTTAGGCAAGTATCTCCCGATCGAACGCCTCGGCATCTACAATATCGGCTATTTCCTGGCGAGCTTCCCGCTGCTGCTGGGCGGCGCAGTGATCGCGCGCATTCTCATCCCGCTCTATCGCGAACGCCCGCCGCAGGCATCGCACGAAAACTTCACCCGGTTACGCTGGATGCGCTTCGCCCTGACGGCGGGCGTGCTGGCGATGCTGGCGGTGATGGCGTTCAGCGGAGCGGTGCTCGTGGATCTGCTCTACGATCCGCGCTATGCGGCGGCCGGCGGCATCGTCGTCATCATCGCCTGCATCCAGATCGTCCAGCTCGTCGGGCTGACCTACGACCAGTCGGCACTGGCAGCAGGAGACTCGCGCAGCTATTTCGCCGTCTTCGTCGTGCGCGCGGCGCTGCAGATCGGCGGGCTGGTGATCGGCTTCGAACAGGCCGGTCTGATCGGAGCACTGGCCGGCCAAGCACTCGCCGCCTTCGCCACACATTTTGCGATCGTCTGGCTGGCGCGCCGGCACGGCGCCTGGGACCCGCTGCATGATGCCGTGTTCGCCGGCATCGGGCTTGCCTTCGCCGCGTCGGCGCTGTGGGTCAACCAGGATGCAATCGCGACCCTTTGGTCATGGCGCGGATCGTAAAAGGCGCGCTCAGTCGCCGCTGATGGAGGTCGGCTCTGTGCGGACGATCTCGGGCATCATCTGACCGATGTCGGCCTTCGCCTCCGCGAGCAACTGGAGATGCCGGCCGAGCGTCATCAGGCGGCGCTCGCACGCGATGATCGTCGCGGACAGTTCGGCAAGTCGTTCCTCGCGCTCGACGCTGACCGTCGTTCCGGCCGCATCGGAGGCGAAGCCTGCGGAGATGCAGGCTTCACGATAACGCACGGCAAGGCCACTGCGCTCCGCCGTCACCTCGGCGGCGATCTCGTCGACGAAACGGATCAGCCTTTCGCTTCTCGATCGGTCCGTCTCTGCATCGCGCAAGGGCGAGCGCATGCGGAACGACAAAATGGAAAGCCGACGATGGAACATTACCCCCCCAAACCCCATCGAAACATGCCTGCCGGACAGGCCTGTCGACGGGCCACCGGCATGAGCTCGGCACCATGCTAGCCGAAGTCGCGGCACCGATCTCTAGTCAAGATTACCTACTTCAAGCGATGCTTGGCGCACTCTATGGTGATCCGTCATGCTTATATTTTGACGAGCATGATTTCGGGCAGAACATCGTCGGCATCAAGACTCGGTCACACCAAGTCTCCGACGAGAATTACGGGGTAAATCGGGGCGCGGTCGATGCCGAATGCTTTCGCGTTCATGATGCTTGGAGTATGGCCGCTCGTCGTCATCGCGATGTTCCGCCGGATGCCGCTGGAGCGCGCGCTGATCTGGTCGGTTCTGGGCGGCTACCTGATCCTTCCGCCAGTCGTCGTCATCGACCTGCCTGCCCTGCCCGCCCTCGACAAGCACACGATCCCGTCGCTTGCGGCAGCCATGTGCCTGACCGTGATGGGGCGGCGGGTGCGGATTCTCCCGGCCACGATGCTCGGCAAGATCCTGGTTCTCATGATCCTGTTCAGCCCGATCGGGACGGTGCTGACCAATCGCGAGCCGGTGCTCTTCACGGCCGGCGGACTCCCGGGCCTGACGCCATGGGACATCGTTTCGAGCGGCGCCTATCAGTTCATGATGCTGCTTCCCTTCCTGCTCGCACGCGACGTCCTTGCCGGACCCGCCGCGCAAAGGGAGATCGTCCGGGCGCTACTGATCGGCGGGATGATCTACTCGATACCGATGCTCTACGAAGTTCGGATGAGCCCGCAGCTCAACCTCAAGATTTACGGGTTCTTCCAGCACGGCTTCGACCAGACCTTCAGGTTCGGCGGCTTCCGTCCCATCGTCTTCCTGCAGCACGGCCTGTGGGTTGCGTTCTTCACCGTGACCGCGCTGGCAGCGGCCCTTGCCGCCTTGCGGGCGGCCGATCCGCAGAACAGGATGCGCTACCTCCTCGCGACCATCTATCTCGCCATCGTGCTGATCTTCTGCCGCAGCCTCGGACCGCTTGTGCTGGCCGTCGCGATCGTGCCGCTGGTTTTCCTGGCGAGCCGGCGTACCCAGTTGCGCGTGGCCGCCCTCCTGGCCGTTCTCGTGATCGCCTACCCGGTTCTGCGGGGTGCCAATCTCGTGCCTGTGGAGGCGATGCTGGAACAGGCGGCGCGCGTCGACGAACAAAGGATGCAGTCGCTGCAGTTCCGTTTCGACAATGAGGAAGCGCTTCTGGAGCGCGCGAAGGAGAAGCCCTATTTCGGCTGGGGAGCCTGGAACCGCAACATGATCCACGACGACGCGACGGGCTTCCCCGTTTCCATTTCCGACGGTCTATGGATCATCGTCATCGGCATCGGCGGCTGGTTCGCGTTCATCGCCCAGTTCGGGCTGCTCGCATCGCCGCTGCTCATGCTGAGGCGCAAGGTGCGCTCCCTGCCGGACATCACGGAAACGCCCTATCTTGGTGCTCTTGCGTTGATGCTCGCCTTCAACATGATCGATCTCATACCAAACGCCACCCTGACGCCGCTGACCTGGCTGCTGACGGGCGCGCTGTTGGGCTATGCCGAGAAACTCGCGCGTGTGCCCGCGCGCCAGATCACGCGCCAGCCGCAGATGGCCTCGCGGCCGGCATAGCGCCGACGCGCCTTCAGGCAGAGCCGTGATCGATCAGGACCGCGCCGCCGCGAGGGAGGTGCGAATGACGCCCGCCAATTGTGCCGCGGTCACGCGATAGTCGAACTTTCTGCAGGCGGTCTGCCGCGCCGCACGAGCCAGACGCTCGCGTTCGAGCGGATCGGTGGCGAGTATCCGTGCGGCCCTCTCCAGCCCATCGACATCCTGTTGTGCGACGAGCAGTCCGTCCTTACCGTCCTCGATCATGTCGGCCGTGCCGCCGATGCGAGAACAGATCACCGGCAGCCCACACGCCATGGCCTCCATGACCGCTACCGGCGCCGCCTCGCCATAGCCGAAACTGCTCAGCACCAGAAAGTCGGATTCGCCGAGAAGTGCGAGGACCCGTTCTTCGGAGATCGCACCCAGAAGTGTCACGCGATCGCCGAGGTTCAAGCGGCGAACGACGTCCTCTATCGAGGCCCTGTACGATCCTTCGCCGGCAATCGTATAGCGCAGATCGATGCCGTCCGCGACAAGGCGCGCCATGGCTTCGAGGAAATACTCATGGCCCTTGGCCCGATTGAGGCGCGTCACACTGACGGCACGGATCGCTGCATCCGGCGCGGTGGTCTTCGCCTCCAGAGGCCGAAATCGATCGATGTCAACGCCCATCGTTATGACGGGCACGTCGCTGCGGCTGACCGTTGCCAGTTGGGTCGCGAGAGGTCTCGTGACGCAACTGGCGAACGCGGCGCGCTCAAGCTTGCGTGCATGGTCGGTCCCATAAACCGACAAGTCTCCGTGCAGGGTCGCACTGTAAGCCGAGCCGCCGAGGATTTTGGCAATTGCCGCGATGTGGAGTGCATTGGCAAAGGAATGGACGTGGACATGGGAGATGCCTTCGCTGCGACAGAACTCGACAAGGTCCGCAGCCGAGGGGATCAACGCCATCGTGCGAAGCCGCTCGCGCGGCGAAGCTTCGGCGAGACGGATCACGTAGCGAAGCGCTTCGAGGGTTCGCCGCGGCTGGGACAGCAATCGGCCGAGCGCGGCTCCCCATCTTGGTGGAAAGAGGTATCGCGTCTGACCGATTGCCGCAGCCGCAAAGGAATGCGGCGAGCCATGCTTGGGCCGCCGTGTCGAGATCAAGCGCACATCAAGGCCATCAGCGCGCAATCCCTGCACTTCGCGCCAAAAGAAGGCGTGCGTCTGGGAGGGAAATTCCGGCACGAAATAGCCGAGCCTGAGGTCGCGTCTCGCCTTTCCCGCCAATGTCGACCAGCGTGCTTGTACGAGATCGTCCATCGCCAACCCAATGATCGAACCCCGCTGAAAACCAGCGGGCAGGACGTTATTCCAGCCTGCCCCGCCACCGGAAGCAATATACAATAAGTGTTAGTTGCGGCGGCGAAGTTTTTGTGTCCGTCTTACTGGGTTTTCACGCGGGAAATTTGACCCAAGACCATGTCGTCGCGTCTCAAGCTGCTCGTCATTGCTGAAGCGGCCAACCCGGAATGGGTGAGCGTGCCGCTCGTGGGATGGTCCCTCTGCAAGGCGCTTCGCCAGGTTGCCGATGTCCACATCGTCACGCAGGTCAGGAACCGCGACGCTTTTCTGCGGGCAGGTCTTCTCGAAAACGTCGATTTCACGGCCATCGATTCCGAAGCCGTCGCCCGCCCGCTCTGGAAGATCGGCAGTCTGCTGCGGATGGGCGAGGGAAAGGGCTGGACGACGCTGCAGGCCTTCGCGGCACTCTCCTATCCCTATTTCGAGCACCTGGTCTGGCAATCTTTCGGCATGGACATCAAGGCCGGCAGATACGATGTCGTGCATCGGGTGACGCCATTGAGTCCGACGATTCCCAGCCCCCTCGCCCGGCGCTGCGCTCAAGCCGGTACGCCGTTCGTTCTGGGCCCGCTCAACGGCGGCGTGCCGTGGCCGAAGGGCTTCGACAGCGAGCGCCGACGCGAGCGCGAAGTGCTCTCCTACGTCCGCAGCCTCTACAAGCTGGCGCCCGGACGCAGCAGCACCCTTGCAAATTCCGCCGCCATTTTTGTCGGCTCCAGGCATACCGAAAGCGAGATACCGCTCCGGTTCCGGGAAAAATGCATCTACCTGCCGGAAAACGCCATCGACACGGACTGGGTGTCCTCGCCAAAGCCCCCCCTCTCGGTGCCGTTGCGAGGCTGTTTCATCGGAAGGATGGTGCCCTACAAGGGTCCCGATATCCTTCTCGAAGCTGCCATGCCGCTGCTCCTGGCCGGGCGCCTTCGCCTGGACATGATTGGCGACGGTCCGTTGCTGAGCGAGTTGAAAAACTTGGTCGCTCGCGAAGGGGCATCGAACGCGGTGACTTTTCACGGCTGGATGGCACACGCCGATGTGCGGACGGTTGCCTCGCAATGCACGCTGTTCGCATTCCCGTCGATCCGTGAATTCGGCGGCGGCGCGGTCATGGAAGCGATGGCGCTGGGGCTCGCGCCTCTGATCGTCGACTATGCCGGCCCCGGCGAAATCGTCACCGACGAAACCGGCATCAAGGTGCCCATCGGCACCCGAAGGGAAATCGTCGAGCGGTTTCGAACCGAACTCGAACGTCTGACGGAAAATCCAGATCTGGCTTCGACCATCGGGCTGAACGCTCGGGATCGGGTCCGAAGCCATTTCACCTGGGACCGAAAGGCCCGCCAGATCCTGCAAGTCTACGACTGGGTGCTCGGACGATCCACCAAACCGGACGATCTGTTGCCAGCCATGCAGCACGCGACGGACTGAGCGGCGGGCACCGCCTATTCGGCGGCGATCGACTGGTGAATCTGTGACCGGTCTTTCGAAAGTTCCGCACGCATGCGATCGGCGAGCACGCGCACGCACGGTTCGAGAACCATCGAATCGTGGTCGCCCGGCACCTCGGTCACCGCCAGATCCGGCACAAGGGGGCTCCAGCCATTGTCGTCTCGGATGAGGTTGCGACCGGACTGCAACCGGCGTCCCCCGCTCAACGTGTAGTAGACTGAGGGACGCGGCCGATAGAGAGCCACTGCACCATCATAGGGACCGGGCTCATATCTCTGGAGCGCACGGTAGAAGGCTGCCTCGATGGAGCCGTTGTGGAAGTCTTCCGACGATGACGCGTGGTCGGCCTGCCCGGCCAATTGCCTTTGCTTGGCGGCCCAGTCGATCTTGTTACCGACCCACTGCCGCACGAAGCCCAGCCCATGCCGCCGGATGTCCTGAATCTTCATCGACGCGCGATCGCGCCGCGACAAGGCGGGCTGCGTCGGGAGGGGGGTGTCGAGCATGATGAGGCGCGCGACCTCCTCGCCCTCGGCGACGAGTTGCCGCGCCATCTCGTAGGCCGTTATGCCGCCGCCGGAAAAGCCGGCCAGGAGATAGGGCCCAGAGGGTTGCACGGTCCGCATTTCCGCGATGTAGTCGCGGGCCATCTCCTCGAACGTCTCGTGCGGCTCCGCGCCGCCGAAGAGGCCTCGCGCCTGCAACGCATAGACGGGCCGGTCGCGTCCGACATGCAGCGCGAGCTGGCGCAGGTTGAGGACATTGCCGAACATGCCGGCGCAGATGAAGAGCGGCGTCGCCGATCGCTGCTTCGCGTCCACCCGCAGCGCAACGAGATGCGTCGCGCTGGTTGCAGGTGCGGCGGCCACGGGCTGCGCCTCTCCTGCCTCCGCAATGCCATGCGTTGCCAGAAGCCCGGCACATGCCGCGATCGTCGGCGCCTCGAACAGGACCGACATCGGCAGGTCGACGCCGAAGCGGTTGCGGATCATGCGGAACAGGCGCACCGCGATCAGCGAATGGCCGCCGATGTCGAAGAAGCTGTCATGGATGCCGACGCGCTCGACGCCCAGCAATTCGCGCCAGAACGCTACGAGCGTCGCTTCGATGTCGTTGCGCGGCGCGACATAGGCTTCGTCGAGTTCGGGGCGATCGAAGAGATTGGCATCGGCTTTCTGCGGCACT
Source organism: Aliihoeflea sp. (assembly GCF_052435475.1). Classification (NCBI taxonomy): domain Bacteria; kingdom Pseudomonadati; phylum Pseudomonadota; class Alphaproteobacteria; order Hyphomicrobiales; family Phyllobacteriaceae; genus Aliihoeflea; species Aliihoeflea sp. The sequence continues at coordinate 31,953 of NZ_JBQVMV010000011.1, read as the reverse complement.
GCCGGCTTCGCCGCCCGCTCGCGCAGCACATCGAGATCGATCGAACTGACGATCGGCTGGACGACTTTGGCAGCGAGCGCGCGCACGAGCGCATCGAACCCCTCGGCCGGCGTGATGCCGGCGCGAACCTGTGCCGCGAGCGGCGTCGCGGCAGCAGGGGCGGCGTGTGCGCGCGGCGCCTGCTCGATCTTTTCGGCATGGTCGGCAAAGCCGAGATCGGTGTCAAGCTTCTTGACCACGAAATCATCGACCTCCAGCACCGCCAGGCCATCCGCATCGACGATGGTGATGTCGAAGGCGGCGTAGCCTGCGCCGAGATCGGCGCTGTCGGCAAGGCGCACGATGCTGGTGAATCTGCCCGGCAGGGGGCGGTGGAGGGTCAGCGCGCCGTAGCTCGCCGGCGCCCAGAGCGTCTCGTCCGGATCGTAATCTGGAACGAGTTCCATCGCACATCCCGTCGCGATGTCGAGGAGAGCGGGATGTGCGACGCTGCCGGCCTCGAGATCATCTCGAAAACGCGGCGCGAGTTCAATCTGCGCGACCGCCGCATCCGGCCCGAGCGCGAGACGGCGCAGGACGCCCCAGCGCAGCCCGAAGCTGACATGCCCCTCCTGGATTGCCCGAAGCGACGAGCCCTCGGGGGCAGCGCGCCTGTCCGTGCATCGCCGCTCGAGTTCCACGATCGATATCGGTCGGCGCGATCCCCGCGGATGCGGATCGTAATGCGCTTCGGCGTGCTTGCCGGACGCCAGGACGCTGACCTGAAAACCGTCGCCGGCCGACCTGAACCCAACCCTCAGCGTGCGCGTCTCGCCGTCCGGCACGATCAGGGGTCGCAGGAAGACCAGATCGGTCAGATGGCCGGTGGCCGGAAGCCCGTAGGCGACCGCGGCACGCAGGACGATGTCGACATAGGCGGTTCCGGGCAGGATCGGCTGGCCGGACGTCAGCCGATGCTCGTCCAGCATCCAGTGCGAAGCCGGTGCGATGGACGTTTCAAGCCAGGCGATGCCCGCCTCGTCCTCCACCCAGCGCTCGAAGAACGGATCGTCGGGACGCTGCGCTAGCATCGTTTCGCCGACGCGCTGGGGCGAGCCGGCGACGGCGCGCGCGGCCATGCCGACTTCGTTCCAGACGCCCCAATGCAAAGCGACGGTGCGCCGGTTGCCGTCACCCGCGCGCGATTCGGCATAGGCGTTGAGATAGGCGTTGGCGGCGATGTAGTCGACCTGACCGGCCGGCGCCGTATCGGTGCTCGTCGATGAGAAGAGGACGACGAGATCGACGGGCTCGCGCGCCAGAACTTCGTCGAGGACGGCCGTGCCATAAAGTTTCGGCGCGAGCACGCCGTCGATGCTCTCGCTGGTCTTCGCCTGCATCAGCGCGTCGTCCACGACGCCTGCCGCATGAAAGACGCCGTCAATGCGACCGAACCTTTCCCTGGCGTTCCTGATGACCGCGGCCATCGCCTCCGGGTCGGCGACATCCGCCTTGAAATAGGCAACCTGCGCGCCCCGTGCCTCGAGGTCTTCGATGGCATCGATCGCGCGCCGGATGCGGTTGTCGCGCGGAAGGACACGCTTCCAGAGCGGCCACTCGGCGCGGGCGGGCAGTTCCGTGCGGCCGACGAGCGCGAGGCGCGCGTGGAGTTCGTCCGCCAGCGAACGGGCAAGGGCAAGCGACAGGTCGGCGAGGCCGCCGGTGAAGAGATAGACGCCGTCTTGCCACAGGCCCGCCGCGCTCGTCAGAGCCGGCTTCAGCGGCAGCCGCGTCGTGCATTGCGTCCAGCGCCTGTCGCCGCGCCACGCCACCGCTTCGCTCGAAGGTTGGGCGAAGATTTCGTCCCAGAGTTGATCATCGACGAGGGAGGCGACGGGCGCACGGCGACGCCATGTCCGGCCTTGCTCGGCCGCTTCGGCGACGGCGAAGTCCACGACGCGAACAAACGAGCCCTCCAGTTCGCGCGGGATCACGAGGGCGGGGCCGAGAATGGTCGCCTTTTCGGGGAATGGAACCGGCTCGTCAGCGACACGCTGGAGCCCGTTTGTCGCGACGGTCAGATGCAGATCGTGCCCTTCATCGGCATCGGTCATCGCCTGCGCGAGGTGCAGGAGGCTGTAGAAGCCGCATTCCTGATTGCGCTGGAAGAAGCTCGACCCCGGCCGGAACGATCGGCTTTGCGTCAGCAGCCAGAGATGGACGATGCGGCGCGGAAAGTCGCCGCGCTCGCCAAGGGCGCTGACGAGCGCGTCATATCCGGCCCGCCCGTCTTCCGGGCACAGCACGAATTCGTCCCTGCCGCGAACCGCAAACGCATCGCCGAGCGCGACCGTTGCCACCGTGTGGCCGAGCCCCCGCAGCCTGGCTGCCAGCTTCTCGCCATGCCCGGCTTCGTCGAGGAAGACCAGCCATGAGGACGCGTCCTTCGCGGCATCTGGCGAGCAGTCGGGGACGGAGCGCTTCCAGTCGCGCCGGTAGCCCCAATCCTCGATGTTCGCGATCTTCTCGAGCGGGAGATCTCGCCGCGTGCTGTCGGCGGCTTCGCGCGCGGGCTCGATGAAATAGCGGCGGCGCTGGAACGGATAGGTCGGCAGGCTCACCCGGCGCGCGCTGGGTCGCGTCACCAGATCGGACAGGTCCGGGTTCAGCCCGACGGCCCAGCTTCTTCCCAAAGCCGCGAGGAAATGGAGATGGTCGTCGCATGTGTCATCGGGATGCGGCAGCGAATTGATGACGCGGTTGGCGTCGATCGTTCCCTGCCCCTTCGCTAGCGACGACATCGTCCGCCCCGGGCCGACCTCGACATAGATGCGCCGGTCATCGGCGGCGAGCGTAGACAGCCCTTTGGCGAATTCGACCGTCGATCGCAGATGGGTGGTCCAGTAGGCAGGGTCGGTCGCGTCCGCGGCGCAAAGCGTCCGTCCGTCGCGGTTCGAAATGATCGGGATGGTCGGCGCACGAAGCGAAATTCCACGGAGATACGCCTCGAACGGCGCAAGGATGCCGTCGAGCATCCGCGAATGCGCCGCGATGTCGATCGGCACGCGCGTCGCATCGATGTTCTGCGCGGCAAGCAGGTCGCCGAAGCGCTGCAAATCGGCATTGCGACCGGACACGACGCATAGCTGCGGCGCGTTGACCGAGGCGAGATCGAGTTCCGGCAAGATGAGATTGCGCACGGTCTCGGCATCGGCCGACACCGACAGCATGCCGCCTGGCTCGATCGTGTCGAACAGCCGGCCGCGCAGATGCACGAGCCCGACAGCGTCCCGGTAGCTGAGCACGCCGGCGATGCAGGCGGCGGCATTCTCGCCCATCGAATGCCCGATCAGGGCCGCTGGCCGGATGCCGCGCTGCATCCAAAGCCGCGCAAGCGCCACCTCGACGATCAGGATCGCCGGCAACTGGCGCGAGGGAAGCAGGAAACGCTGCCGGGCGTCATCGTGCGACAGCGACCCGCCGAGCCAGATCTCGCGAATTTCGGCTTCCGCCTCTGCGGGCAGGTAGCCAAGCCCCTCATCCACATGCGCCCGGAAATCCGTATCGCGCTCGTAAAGATCGCGCGCCATGCCCGGATGTTGCGCCCCTCCCCCCGGAAACAGAAACACGACCTCACCCGCACCATCGACGCGCCTGTGGGTGAAGGTGTAGCTGGCGTCGGACTGCGTCAGGGACTGCACGGCGTCATCGCGGTCGCGCACGGCGACGACGCGGCGATGCTCGAACTGCCGGCGGCCGGCATGAAGCGTGTGAACGGCATCGCGAAGCGCCAGTCCCGGCTGCGAGGTGAGAGCTGCGCCGATCCGCGCGGCCATGTCGTCCAGCGCCTTCGGCTGCTTTGCCGACAGCGTGATCAGCATGGCCTTTTCGTCCACTCGCTCGCCTTGCGGGTCGATCGGCCGATGCGGCGCTTCCTCGAGGATCATGTGCGCGTTGGTGCCCCCGACGCCCAGCGAATTGACCGCCGCGCGCCGCGGCCGGCCGGCCATCGGCCAGGGTCGCAGGCTGGAATTGACGAAGAACGGGCTGGCGTCGAAGGCGATGGCGGGATTGGGCGCCTCGAAGCCGAGCGAGGGCGGGATTTCGCCGTGCTTGAGCGAAAGCGCGACCTTGATCAGGCTGACGACGCCGGCCGCCGTGTCGAGATGGCCGATATTGGACTTGACCGAGCCGACCGCACAAAAACCCCGCCGATCGGTGTTCTGGCGAAAGGCCTGCGTCAGCGCCTCGATCTCGATCGGATCGCCGAGCGCGGTGCCGGTGCCGTGGCACTCGACATAGTCGATCGTCTCGGCTTCGATGCCGGCAAGCCCCTGCGCCTCGATGATGGCCTCGGCCTGGCCGTTGACGCTGGGCGCGAGATATCCGGCCTTGCCGGCGCCGTCATTGTTGACGGCCGAGCCCTTGATGACGGCGTGGATGCGGTCGCCATCGGCAATGGCGTCGGCAAGGCGGCGCAGGACGACCACGCCTGCCCCGCTGCCGAAGACCGTGCCGGCAGCGCGATGGTCGAACGGCCGGCAATGCCCGTCCGGCGACAGGATTTCGCCTTCCTGGAAAAGATAGCCGCGGCGATGCGGGAACTCGATGGTGACGCCGCCGGCAAGCGCCATGTCGCATTCGCCCGAAATCAGGCTCTGGCAGGCATAATGCGCAGCGACCAGCGAGGTCGAACAGGCGGTCTGAACGTTGACGCTCGGCCCGCGCAGGTCGAAGGAAAAGGAGGTGCGCGTCGCCAGGAAGTCCTTGTCGTTGCCGTTGTGGCGCAGCAGGAACATGCCGACCTGCTCGACGAGTTGCCGGTTGCTGCAGACGTTGAAATAGAAATAGCTGCCCATGCCACAACCGGCAAAGACACCGACGGGCCCCCGGATCGTGTCCGGCGTGTGCCCCGCATCCTCCATCGCCTCCCACGCGCACTCCAGAAACAGGCGATGCTGGGGGTCCATGATCGCCGCTTCCTTCGGACTGAGGCCGAAGAAATCCGCGTCGAACATCTCCATGTCGGCCACGTCCGCGGTCCGGCGCACATAATGCGGATCGTCGACCGGCGCGCCATCGGCGGCGGCGGAGGCGACTTCCTCGGCCGTCAGGTCGCGGACGGATTCGACGCCGTTGCGGATGTTCGACCAGAAGCTCTCGACATCGCCTGCCCCCGGCGCGCGCAGCGACATCCCCACGACGGCAATGTCGTTTGGCGAGATCGCGGCTGGCGGCGAATAGACGTTCATCTGGGCATCCCAACTGGGTCTGCAGGACGCGCCCGGGCGACGACCCGCACTCTCGAAGCAAATTTACCGGTCGTCACAGTTCTTCTTCAATAAATCATTCGGTTATGCTTGGCATGCCGCCGATGCGCAGGCCGACTGCTCAACGGACGCGCCGCTGCGCACCGGCCATGTGTCGCGCCACGCCTTGTGCTGTCGGCCGCATTGGCGGCGAGGCCGGTGAGGGAAACCGATCCCTGACGACAACGCCCGTCTGCACGACCCCACCCATGAGATCGACCAGTTGCGCGGCGCATCGGTCGATGTCGTGCCGTTCGAGCGCGCGCGCGCGCCCAGCCCGGCCCATCTCTGCCAGCCGCTTGGGACGGGTCGTCGCGAACTGTTCGATCGCATCGGTCAGCGAGACCACGTCGCCCGGCGTGACGAGCCAACCGTGTGCACCATCGCGAACGAGTTCGGGAATGCCTGCGATCCGCGTCGCGATCACCGGCCGCGCCGCGGCCATCGCCTCCATCAGAACGACCGGAAGCCCTTCGGCGAAACTGGGAAGGACGAGCGCGTCGGCAGCGTCCAGTGCCACTCGCACCGCCTTCTCGTCCAGCCATCCGGCAAGCGTGACATTGGCCTGGAGCCCGGAGCGGCGAACGGCCGCCTCGATCTCGCCGCGCATCACACCGTCGCCGACGATCGTCAGATGAAGATCGGGATGGGTTCTCGCTGCGCGCGCCATGGCCTCGATGAGGAGCAACTGGCCCTTCTGCTCGACCAGTCGACCGACCGTGACCAGACGCCGTGCGCCGGCGGGCGGGGCGGGCTTTCGGAACATGGACGGATCGATGCCGCAATGGACGATCGCGATCTTGTTCCAGTCGCCGGAACGGCTCCACCGATAGAGCTGGCTTCGACCGAAGGAACTGATGGCGACGACGAAAGCCGCCCGTTCGATCTTGTCGCCGAGCGAGAGCGCGTTCGGCATGTCGAATTCTTCAGGGCCGTGAACGGTGAAACTGTAGCCGGGACCGCCAAGCGCATTGGCGAGCATGGCGATCGCCGCCGAGTTCGTGCCGAAATGCGCGTGGACATGCTGGATGCGCAGGTCCCGGCAGCGCCAGGCGAGATGGCAGGCTTCGACGAGATAGGCCAGATGGCGCCCGTAACCGGCCCGCGATCCGCGTGCCAGGCGAACGGTCAGCGCGAGCGCGGACAGCGTCCGGGCGGGCGCGCGGACAAGGGTGGCCAAGGCCGTCGCGGCAAGGCGCCACCAGGGCTGCGCGAGGATGTATTCGGTCTTCTCCCGCTCCTCGACATCGGCCGGGTCGACGAGCGAACCGTCCACCCGGAGCGCGAAGCGCTTGACGGCCACTCCTGCGCGCTCGACCGCCTGCAACTCGCGGCGGACGAAGGTGGAACTGCCAAGCGGATACGTGTTTACCAGATACGCAATTTTCACAATCTGACCCTATCGGGGGTCGCACCCCTGCCCTTTGACCGGCGACGACGGCAACTGCCCAATCAGATGTCCGTCCGGCCGCGCGCCCTTTGCGCAATCAAGAATTATGTTTCTGATGAAACATTGCAGTATACGTGCGGTGATTGCTTCTAGTAAATTCGATCTATATTATTGAAATCTCATGCAACATCGGCTTCAGGCCGACGCCCGACCGGCCATCGCGGCCGGCGGCGAAGGTGCGTCGCCCAGGGCATTGGGGCGACCGGGGAACACCTCGTTTCCATCTTCCTGATGCCCGATGAATTGCCGGCGGCATGAATGACCAGCGTCACTTCGGTGACGTGCAGTGCGAATTCGGCGGTCAGCCGCGGCGCGTGGTTGCCGGCTATTGCTTCTGCCAGATCGAGGGGACCGAGGCCGAAATTCATCGACGCCGCGCCGAACCTCGGCGGCTTGGGATGCGTCGGTGCGGGGAATCGAAGTCGCTGCGAAATGGGCGAGGTCACCAGCTTCCGGCGGAACGGAAAGCGGCGCCGAAACCGCACCGGTCCGGCATTGTCCCAGCAATCGTCGACTTCGAGCACGCCCTTGTCGCCGATGACGACGAGACCATGATTGTGAGGGGCGAGAATGGAACAGGTGAGCCGAGCGACCACGCCGGATTCGAAAAAGAGCGTCGCGACGGAGAAATCAGGCGCGGGCCGATCGACCGCCATCTGGTCCGGCGCCAGGCAGGCTGAGACCGCGACGAGGCTTTCGACACTGCCGAACATGGCGATGAGCCAGGTCAGATAGTAGCCGGCATGCTCGATCGTGCAGCCCACCTCGAACTCGTCCCGGGACGGCCAGGGAATGCCCGACCGGCTCGACCACCTGTCGTAGGGCGCCTGCGAGACGTAATCGTCGTCGAGTTCGGCATAGACGAGCCGGATGCGGCCCGGCACCGCAGCGCGCACCGCCGCCGCCATGAGCTGCGCGCTCTCTCCCAGGACGCTGCAGGGCGCGGACGCGATCAGGAGGCCCTTCTCCCTGGCGACGTCGCACAGATGTTGGGCCTCGACGAGTTCGAGCGCCAGCGGCTTTTCCGAATAGACATGGACACCGGCCTCAAGGCACCTGAGGCTGATCTCGTAATGCGCGGACGGGTTGGTGAGGTTGAGGACCAGCCCGCCTGCACCCACCGCGGCGATCAGGGCGTCGACGTCGTCGAGGGCCGCGACGTTCCAGTGCCGCGCGAAACGCGCCCTGCGATCGGGCTCGGCATCAGTCGCGCCGACGATCGCGACCGCCGGAAGAACCGCGAAAGACTGCATGTAGAGATCCGCGACGTAACCCGTTCCGACGATACCGATCTTGACCATCGCGATACCTTCGCGACCATGGTCGCGGAATGATGCCGGATCGCCGAGCGTATTCGAGTTCGCGGAAAATCCAGGCTATGAACGTGGCACCGGGGTATCGGACCGGGTTCGAACGTCGTCCCGATGCTCCGGGTGGCGGCTGAACTACATGAGCGTTGCATCATGTTGCAGCGCGCACGCGCATGCCATTAGCTAAATCAATCTAGGATCGCGGCATGTCAGCCGACCATATGGCCGCGAATGAACGAGCGGCAGACCCTTCCGACGAGGAAGCCGACATTGATCGCGACCACGAGGCCGAACCATGCGAACAACGCGGTCGCGGGATCGCGCCAGACATATCCGAGCGCAATGCAGAACAAGGCGATCATGACGCCGAAGGGAATGAGCGCGAACACGGTGAAGCGCGTCCCCAGAGCGACGCCTGCGAGAAAGACGATCAGCGCGGCAAGCACGATCGGGTCTCACCGCGTTGCATGGCCGGTTCGGACATGTTCATCGGAACAACTCCTGCGAATCGGATGCCGGGGCGCATGGTTGCGCATCTTCCCGACAATGTCGCGGAATCGTTTAGAGACTTTTAATCGTCTGCGCGACTCCGGTGTCGTGCAGATCGGGCTGGACGGCGGCGAGCGTGAACGAGCCGTAGCGATCCATGTCGTCGGTCACCTTCCTGACGATCCGCTGGCCGACGAAACTCACGCCCTCGCCGAACGCATAGACGAGACAGCGGTCGGCGACGATGTTCATCGCGCGGGGAACGCCGCCTGCATAGGCGTAAATCAGTTCGGTCGCCGGTCTCGTGAAAAGCCGCGTCCGGCCGCCCGCGACCGTCAGCCTGTGGGCGAAATAGCGCGCGGCATCGTCGCGCGACAGCGGCAGCAGGTGAAAATCCGACGCGATGCGCTGCGCGAACTGGCGCATTTCGGGCGCCCGCAACAGGTCGCGAAGCTCCGGTTGGCCGACGACGACCAGTTGAAGCAGCATTCGCTCGACATTCACGTTGGACAGCATCCGCAGTTCTTCGAGCCGCGCCGAGTCGAGATTCTGCGCCTCGTCGATGATGAGCACGCAACGCCTGTCATTCCTGCGCTGCTCGACGAGGAATTGCTGGAACTCCTGATAGAGCCGCGGATAGGACCGGTCCTCGAACGGCAACCCGAAAGCCATCATGATCCAGTCGATCAGCCGGCCAGCATTGCTTGACGTGTTGCTGATGAGCGCCATCGTGACGCCGTCGGGAATGTCGCCGATCAGCTTGCGCACGAGCGACGTCTTGCCCGACCCGATATCGCCGGTGATGACGGTGAAGCCGGCATTGTCGATCACGCCATATTCGAGCATCGAATAGGCCATCCGGTGGCGGCTGCCGAGATAGAGAAACTTCGGGTCCGGAAGGATCGAGAACGGTTTCTCCCGGAGACCGAAATGCGCTTCAAACATCGACCGCCATCCTGACCTTGTCACCGGAGCCGCCCATTCCCGGCCGTCTACCAACACCACCGGGCATGCAGCGAGAACCTACCCTGCCCCAAGCCGGGCGGGCTCGGCAAGCTGGCAGCCTCCTCGCATCTTTAGAGACCGTGACGGCGCGCCTTGTTGAGAACGATCTGATGCGGCGTGGCCGTCAGCGACCCGCGACACGCCTCCAGATCGGCGACAGTGGAAGAACCGACGCCCAGAACGAGGAGTGCGATGTCGGATCGCGCCGCGATGGCCTGGCTGTCGTCATTGGTCAGGAGCGGCGGCAGGTCGAGGACGACGATTGTTGGCCGGCAATCATGCCTGACTTCGTCGAGCCACGCCGAAACCAGCGCATGCCGGGCGGCGGTGGAACCCTCCCGGATAGCGATATGCGCGAAGCTGCCGACTTGGACGAGGACGTCATCGACCTCGACCTTGCCGACTTCGATCCCCGAAGCGTCCGATGAATGGACCGCAGGGGCACATAGGCCGAGCCGCTCGAATGCAGGCGACATGCCGTCGAGCGTGGCGAGAAGCACCCGCCACTGCCGTTTGCGCGCGATGCTGAAGGCAAGGTTCGCGGCGACCACGGACGTTCCGCAGCCATGCGTCGGCGAGGCGACCGAAATGATGCGCGTGGCATCGGGCGCGACCGGCGCCAGCAAGCCGTTGCGAAGAAGGTCGAAGGCTCGCGTCTGACGGTCTTTGGGATCGAAGGCGACGACCCGCTGGTTCTTGAGACGCCGCGACGAAAGCTTCACGGCAGGCAGGTCGTTGCCCCGGAACGGATCGACGAACATATCGTCCCTGTGAACGCGGTCGGGATGATGGCCCTCACGCGTCCGGATGTCGCCGAACGAGAGTGTGCGCGCCCTGTTGAGCGCCTCGACTACGCCTTCCATGACTGTCCTCCCGCGACAAGAGCCGGCGCCATCGGGGCCATTGCCTCGACCCCGATCCACGACCAGTCGAGCCCGTCCGGCGGCCAACCATACCGGGCCAGCAGAAGGCCCCCCGCAGCGAGAATCGCGACGATGGCAAGGGTTGCGATCACCTTGTTGCGGCGACGCTGGGCAGGCGTCTTCCATGTATCGATCATCACCATCGGCACATCGCCTGCGGCTCCGGCAACGTCGAACGCGCCCCGGACCTTCGGGTCGAACGTGTCGGCGGCATAAAGGCATCCCATGCCGAGCGCCAACGCGGCACCGATCACCGCGAGCATGTACTCCCGGCGTGACGAGCCGGAGGCATAGAGCGGCGCTTCCGGTGCTTCCAGGATCTGGATCTGCTCGTCCTGCTGGTCCGTCTCGAGGCGCTGGCCCAGACGGGCGACGTTGAGCCGGCCGGACATGTCATCGAGATTGCGCTGGGCGCTCGCACGCTCGCTTTCCAGCAAGGTGAACTCGGCCTCGACATTGGGCATTTCCGCGACGATCTGGCGGATTTCGCCCAGGCGCGCGGTCAGCTCGGCCTGGCGCTCTTCGAGCAGTGCCATCTGCTGCTCGGCGAACTGGATGCGCCTGGCGATGAGCTGGGCTTCGGGCGAAGCGACCGCGTCGGCATTGGCCGGCTCGTCGATGGCGGCGCCCGCGGCAATGTCGTTTTTCAGCGCCGCGACACGCGACTTCAGCGACCTGATCTCGTGATGCTCGGGGGACAGGACAGAGGAGCGCGCGACGAGCGTAGCCTGCAGCGTGCGCAATTCGCTGTGCTGCTCGCGCAGCGGCGTGTTCTCGCTCGACGCCGCGAGAGCAAGCTCGACCCGCAGGAGTTCGAGCGCCGATTGCGCTTCCGCGAGCGACTGGGTGACTTCGGCAAGTTCGCTTTGACCCTCGCGTATATCGCCAAGATGCAGGCTCAGTCGCGACGGCAGAGCGTTTTCGTGGTTACGAACGAAATCGGCCAGACGCGCATCGAACTCGCTGACCCGAGACTTCAGCGTAGCGACCTCGCGCTCCAGGAAGGCGGTGGCTTCGGTTGCCCGGGACATCCGCGCCCTGCGGTTCTCCTCGGTGATCATCGCGGCGATCTCGGCCGCCATATCGGCGGCGAGATCGGGAGCCGTGGCATTGACGCCGATGCCGAACACCGAGCTCGCCGCATATTGTTCGGACGCCTCCGACGCCCGCATGGTGATGACGATCTGGCTGCGGACCAGTTTCGCGAGCTGGGTTTTCGAAATCTCGCCGGCCAGCGCTGGAAACAGGTCGAACCTGTCCACCAGCTTCAGGAGGTTCTCGCGTGCCAGCACGCGCTGCTCGATGAACTGAAGCCGCTCGTTCGCAACGGTCGACTGGACGAGACTGGAGGGGATGGCCTGCGACCCGACGACGATCACCGCTTCGGAATAGTAGGTCTTCGGCATGTTGACGACGTAGGTCACGCCGATCGCGAGGACGACCAATGCCGGCATCAGCCAGATCAGCGGCCGGCGCAGTGCGAGGTCGAGATAGTAGTGTATGAGTCGAAAATCACTGCCCATGTTGATCCCCTGCCCGCGTTCCGGGAACGCGCGCCCTTCCTTCAATCCATCGAACCGGCAACCCGGCTCCCTGCCGCACCCTTGACCACTTCCACCAAATCGCCGGGCTGGATGATCGTCGAGCGCTCCGCCTCGATCTCCGTGGCGCCCTGATCCGTCGTCCTGATGATCCTGTAAGTCACCGGAGCCTCCTCGGCATTGCTTGCGCCTTCGGCCTCGTAGACCGCCAGTGCGCGGCGATTGTCGGCAAGGCGTGCGACTAGCGCTTCGAGTTGCCGCCGCGTGTCGTTGAGTTCGGTCACGATCTCGACCTGGCGCTCGCGCGTGCCGTCGGCCGCGCGGCCCTGTTCGGTGATAAGGCTGGCTTCGGCCGCAGCCAGTTGCGCATCCATCTCGGCCGCCGTCGCGTCGAGAAGCGCCAGATCGCCCTGTTGCTCCAGCAGTTGCGAGCGCTGCATATGGCCGCGATCGACGAGCGTGGTCGCCGAGGCGAGCCGCGTCTCCAGGAGTTCTTTGCGGCGCACGACGGTGGCCTGCTGCTGGCGGACGGCTTCGAGGTTGCGCTCGCTCGTCTGCCGGAGCTGGTCCGACGTCGTGGCGAAGGACGTACGTTCGAGGCGCCTGAGCTGAAGAAGGGCCTGCTCACGGCGCTGGATTTCGGCGATTTGGGCGGCGTCGAGCCCCGGCTCGAGATCGGCCGGAACCGCGATCTCGTCCGCACCGGCAAGCTCGGCCTCCAGCCGGGCGACCGCGAAATTCAGTTCGACGACCGACTTGCGGCCGGCTTCGATCTCGCTGCGCAGCAGGATGGCGCGATCGACGTCGCTGACCGCCAGCGCGGTCCGATAGGGACCGCCCGCAAGGGTGATCGCATGCAGAACCATCATTTCGGGGCGGTAGGGAAAGACGCCCGGCTGCGTCACCTCGCCCGCCACGAAGACGGAGGGCATATGCGAGGGATGCGGCTGCAGCATGATCGTCAGGTCGAGGTCCTCTGTGTAGAAGCGGCGCAGGCGGTCGGTCGCCTCCTGCTCCAGTTCGTCCAGCGTCATTCCCTCTGCCGCCAGGTGCCCGACCATCGGCAGCGACAACCGCCCGTCGGGGCCGATCGTGACGTCGCGGTTGAGCTGTTCGTCCTGCGCGACCCAGAATTCCAGCACGTCGCCCGGCCGCAATTCGTAGGCCTCCTGCGCATTGGAAGCGCCGGTCGCGATGCCGGTGACGAGAGCGCCGGCGGCGAATGCCGTCGCCCGCGCCGCGCGCCCTGTTTTGAGGAGGCCGATGGTTCTCAATGGATTTCTCCCAAAGCCATGATGGCGGTCGCATCGCCGGAAAAATGCAGTTCGGCGATCCCGACGAGGGTCGCGATGCCTCCTGCGCCCGACGCGATCAGCCGGTCGCCAACTCTTGTGAACGCGTAGTCGCCGGGCGTTCCTGGAAGGACGACGACGTCGTGTCCGCCGCCGCCGTGAACGCGGTCGCTCCCGCCGCCCGATACGATGACCTCGTCGCCATCGCCGCCGATCAGAATGTCGGACTTGGACGTGCCGACGAGTTCGACCGCACCGTCGGCGACGTCGAGGTGGACGCCCTGCGCAAAGGTGCCGGCCGGTCGCTGCGTCCACCATGCGGGGGTCTGCGCGTTGAAATCGGTCAACGCTCGCCATCGCGGATTGTCGTCGTCGAGATGCCGCAGGCCGCCCCAACTGCCCCATTTGGTCGGTGCGGCGACGTCGACGAAGGCATTGAAGAGGGTTCCGCCGGCCCGGCGCCATCCGGCGAGAAGGTCGGTATGGATGTCGCCCATTTCGGCCGTATAGTTGAAATGGGTGAGGAAAGCCGTAATGGCGTCGTCATCGACCTGTGCGCCATGGCCGACGACATGCGTGCCGCCCTCATACATGATGAGATCGAGACCGCGCGCCCGCGCGACGGCGGCATGATAGGGCAGCACGTCGTTCAGCAGCCTGTCGAGCGTGTCATCGGCGTTGCCGGTCATCGAACCGTCGCGCAACTCGATCGCGGCAAGGCGCGCAGCGAGATCGTACTTGTGCGCCTCGATATACGCGCCGCGCGCGCTGCCTGAAAGCTGCGCCGCACCGGCTTCGGCAGCGGCGAGGCTGCGCGCGAGCCAGTCGCGAACGGCCGGCGCCTTGGCATCGAAGACGAGGCCGCCGCCGACATAGCCCGTCACGGCATAGGCGTCGAACTGCTCGGCGGGCGGCCTGTTCGCGGCTGGGTCTTCGCCGACCCAGGATGGCGCGTCGAGGATCGCCGCTTCAAGGCCGAGCCATCCGGTCTGCGTCGCGATGATCTTCAGGAGCCGCTCGTCCGCCTCATCGCCGAAGGCGGCAGTCCAGATGCCGGCGATCTCGCTGGCGCGCATGGCGTAGAATTCGACCCAGGTCGATTCCCGGTTCCAGCGCGCGCGCCCCTGCGCCTCGGCCCAGCGGGCCTGCTCGAACTGGAAGTTCCACACTTCGTTCGAATATTCCAGATGCGCCTTCAGCGCCGGGTCGAGCGTGTCGCGAACCATCGCGGCGAAGCGCTCGACATAGTCGTCGTCGGCCATGTGCGGGACGTTGAACCAGGGATCGGCTGCAATCTCGTTGGCAAGCGCGACCATGATTTCGATCGGCACGCCGATGCGGGCATAGGTATATTCCGATGGCCTCGGACGATCCTTCCAGTGCTGCTGGCGCGAGCCGTTCGTCGCCATCCAGTCCATGAAGCGCAGGACGCGGAAATCCTCGATCCGGCGCAGCCAGTCGGGATTGAACACCGCACCGGTCTCGTACAGCCTGATCCTGTCCTCGCGCACGATGGCGATGTCGCGAATGTAGTCGCCGTTGCGAGCCGGGTCGGTCTCGTGAATGGTCACGATCACATGTTCGCTGCCCGGATCGGTCGCAAACCAGATCTCGCCCGCCGCGCGCCGTTCGACATCGGCTGCGCCCGTCACCTCGATCCGGCCGCCCCCGCGATAGGTCAGGCGGTATCGCCCGGCCATCGAAACCGCTTCGGAAGGCTGTGCCGTGAGGACCAGCGTCGCCACGGCATCGAGTTCATCGGGAACCGCGCGTAGCCAGCCATCATCGTCGAGATAGCCCCGGCTCTTCAGGTCATCATGTGTCCATCCGCCCCATGCGCCCGGCAAATGACCGGTCCAGGGCCGCGCCGTCTTCATCACGTCCACGAATGGCTGCTGGGTCGACCAGTCGACCACGCCCGACAGGCCGATCCCGACCGACGGATTTTCGATGCCGGTCGCCGCGCGCGCCGATGCCGGCGCGTGGATGACGGAACCGGGCTCGACGGCGACAAACGCCGCGCCGACGAGACTGTGGCCGATGAACAGGAGGCTGGCGAGGCTAAAGCTCATGCGCGCGCACCCCGGTCTTGGGATAGGAGGTGACGACGGCCCAGACGATTTCCTGCATCAGGCGCGCAGCCTCCGCGTCCGGTGCGTTCGCCACGCTGCCGTCGGCCCGCTGCAACTCGTGCGGCAGGCCGAGCGGATCGCGATGGTAGAGCACCGCGACATGGGTGAGCGCGACGAGATAGGTGCCCAGATCGCTCAGATGGATGCCGTCGGTGAACAGCGCGGAGCGGTCCGCGACATTGCCGACGCCGCCACGCGCCTCGACCTCGCGGACGAACCTGCCGAGCACCTGGCCGGCCGGAATGACATGGATCGCACGATCGCGCAGAGCGGGGACGAGTATTCGGCCTTCCCAATAGCGCGACAGGTCGCGGTCGATCCGTTGCAGCCATCCTTCCGGGTCGTCCAGCGGATGCCAGGTCTCGTAAAGATAGATGCGCGCCTGCGGATTGGCCTTCCAGCCCGCATCGGCCCAGCGCTTCAGATAAATGGAGCTGTCGAAATAGCGCACCGCGTCCTTTATCTCGACCATCTCGGTCAAGACGAACGCATCGTAGTCACCGCTGGAGACGGCCTCGCGGGCGGGGCGGAATCGGGGATGGCCATTCTCGAGCTCGAACCCCTTGATCGACGTGCCGGGCTCCCAATGCTCCTTCATGGTGGTGCCCCAGCCGAGCTGGCTTTCGTAGCGATGGTCCGCGCCAGCAAGCTGGGCGACCATGGCCGGCATGTCGCGCCCCACCAGGCTGTGCCCGAGATGGAAGACGCGCAGCGCACCGGCGGGTGCCTCGGTTCCGCGCGCGTAAAGCGCATCGATTTCGGCCGATCCGACGTTGCTTTCGTTGAATCCGAACGCTGCAAGGACGAGCAGTCCGGCCGCAGCGGGATTGAACAGCCTCGACATTCGTCACCCACCCCCTGAACTCATCGGACCCGGAACGCATTGCCCTTCCTCAGGAAGTTGAAGCAAATCATCGGAAGCATACATGTTCTAATTCGATCTAGACCGATTAGACTATTTGTATTTGCATTTGCGTAGTTTTGTTTTTTTACTATTGTTGACGAATAGATTTGAAATACGAGACGATCTATTTGGTTGGGGTTTCAGGGAAGCAGACGCATGGCCGGCAGATTGCTGATCTACGCACCGGTCCCGCTGGCGATGATCGATGGCGTACTCCACCTGGAGGACCAGGCCTGCGACGGGCTTCGCCTCTGGGCGGCCAATTTCGACCACGTCACTGTGATCATGCCTCTCACGACCGCGCTGCCCGGCCCGAACTGGGTTCCGCTTTCGGCACGGCCCGGCCTTGATCGGGTGTCGCTCGAACCCGTGCCGATGGCCTATCGCCCCGATCGGTTCCTCTTCCACCTGCCCGCCACGCGCCGCCGGATCGCGGCGTTGATCGAGGATGCGGACTATCTGTCCTTCGCGATCGGCGGCCTTTTCGGCGACTGGGGCGCCGTGGCCTGCTTCAAAGCTCATAGGATGAAGCGCCCTTACGCGGTCTGGACGGATCGGGTGGAATCGCGCGTCATGCGCGAGGCGGGAACGGCCGGTTCCTGGCGATCGCGATTGCGCGCAGCGCTCACCTGGCGACCCGCGGCCATGCTCGAACGGGCGGTGATCCGCCGGGCCGCGCTGGGGCTCTTTCACGGCCGCGAAACCTTCGATGTCTACGCGCCGTACTGCGCCAAACCGGCGGTCGTCCACGACATCCATGTCGACGCCGCGGATCACATTTCCCGCCTGGAACTGGAAGCCAAGAAATCGGCAACCGCGGATCGGCCGCTGCGCATCGTCTATGCCGGCCGGGCCGAATCCATGAAGGGCCCGATGGACTGGATCGACGTTCTTGCGCGCCTGCGCGACGACGGCGTCGACTTTCGCGCCACCTGGATCGGCGACGGCTCGATGCAGGCTGCGATGCGGACCAAAATCGAAAATTGCGGCCTTTCCGGGCGCGTCGACCTGCCCGGCCCGGCGCCTCATGACGACGTTCTGCGCGCGTTCCAAAAGGCGGATGTTCTCCTGTTTTGCCACAAGACACCGGAATCGCCGCGCTGCCTGATCGAGGCGCTCATCTCCGGCTGTCCGATCGTCGGCTACGACAGCGCCTTCCCGCGCGACCTGATCGCCGCTCATGGCGGTGGATCGCTGAGCCCGAAGGACGATGTCGCGGCGCTGGCGCGAACCGTTGCGCGGCTTGCGGGCGATCGCGCCGAGCTCGCGCAGTTGATCGACCGGGCCGCAAGGGACGGCGCGCCCTTCACCGACGTCGCCGTCTTCAAGCACCGCAGCGACCTCATCAAGGCCCATCTCGCGCCGAGCCGCGATGCGGCCGTTCAACGGGTGCAACTGCGATGCGCCTAGTCTCTCGCCTCAAGAGTTACGCGGGGCACCGGGCCCGCGAAGCGGCGCTCTACCCCACGGCGCTGCGTCGAAGGCAGGCCCCACGGATCATGTTCTTCCCCTCCAGCGTCAAAGAGGGCGCGAGCCTGCTGCGCGCCTACAACATCGCTGCCGAACTGCGCCAGATGGGATGGCAGACGCTCGTAGTGCCGGCGCAGCTCGAACTCGTCCAGCGCAAGCGGCTGATCCGGGTCTTCCGGCCGGACGCCCTGTTCTTCCAGCAATGCAGGCACGCCTTGAACGATGCAGCGCTCAGCTTCGACGTGCCTTTCGTCCTCGATATCGACGACGCCGATTTTCTCTCGCCGCACATGCGCGACCGACTGGCGCGCATGTGCAGGGAGGCGCGCGGCGTGATCGCGGGAAGTCGCTTCGTGGCCGACTGGTGCCGCCAGCACAATGCGCGGACGAAAGTCGTCTGGACCGGCACGCCGCTTCATTCCCGTCCCCGGCCGAACCATGCCGACCGCCCACCGGTGATCGCCTGGGCACAAGCCTCGCCGACCGGCTATCCGGCGGAACTCGATTTTGTTCGCCGTTTCCATGAACGCCTGACCGCGCGCGGCGCACAATTCCAGCTCCGCCTCTACGGCATCGACGATGCGGCGCAGCGGCAGGACATCGTGGAGCGTTTCGGCGGCGCGACCAATATCGAAACCCGTCCGCTGATGGATTACGACGCGTTCCTTTCCTCCTTGCAGGACGTAGCGATCGGGCTATCGCCCATCATGAGCAGTTCACCCTTCAGCCGCGGCAAGTCCTTCGGCAAGATCCTCGGCTATCTCGATGCGAAGGTGCCGGTCATCGCCAGCGACGAGGCCGACCATGCGCTCTTCTTCTCGGCGAGCAGTGGCGTCGTCAGCAACGATCTCGATGAGTGGATCGAGGCGGCGCTGGCGCTTTTGGCCGATCCCGAACGGCGCAATGCGATGGCCGACGCCGCATTCGAAGCCTACCGCCACCGCCTCAGCACGCGCGCGGCCGCGCAAAGGGTGGACGGGTTCCTGAGGGATCTCGGCCTTCATCTGCCGGCGGCGGCGCGATCTTCGCCGGCCATCGAGGCGATCGGGCTGTCCTCATGAACGACCTCGCCATCATCGTCGTCAACTACAACGCTTTCGATCTGACGATCGACTGCATCGCCTCGCTCGTCGCCGACCCCGCTTTGCCGGCCCTAACCCGGGTCGTCGTGGCCGACAACGCGTCACCCGCAGGCGATGCGGCACGCCTGCGCGAGGCGATCTCCCAACACGGATGGGGCGAGCGTGTGACGCTGGTCGCGCATGCCCGCAACGGCGGGTTTGCTTTCGGCAACAACAAGGCCATTGCCGCAGCCGACGCGCAGTTCGGTCCATCGCGGCTCTATCTGCTCTTGAATCCGGACACATGGGTCCGGCCGGGAGCCGTGGCAAAGCTCGCGGCCTGCCTCGACACCCATGCCGAAGCCGGCATCGCGGGATCGCGTCTGGAAGACCCGGACGGCACGCCGCAAGCCTGCGCGTTTCGATTTCCGGGCGCTGCCAGCGAGCTCGAATCGTCTATCTGCATCGGCCTCGTCACCCGGCTTCTCGAAAGATGGCGCGTCGCCCCTCGCATGCCGGACCACCCAACGGAAGTCGACTGGGTTTCCGGCGCCAGCCTGATGGTCAAGCGTGCCGTGATCGAGGACATCGGCCTGCTCGACGAAGCCTATTTCCTCTATTACGAGGAACTCGATTTCTGCCTGCGTGCGGCAAAGGCCGGCTATTCCTGTTGGCACGTGCCCGAAAGCCGTGTCGTCCATCTCGTCGGCCAGTCGACGGGCGTGACGCGGCGCGATTCGGTTCGCGATCGCCGCCCTTCCTACTGGTTCCGGTCGCGGCGGCGTTACTTCGTCAAGCATCACGGCCGCGCTTACGCACTGCTGGCGGACCTCGCCTGGCTTGCCGGCCAGTCCGGTTTTCGCCTGCGGCAGGTCCTTGCGCGGCGCCCTGCGCCGGAGCCGCGCCTGATGAGCGATTTCGTGAAGCACAGTTGGCTGGCGAGCGGGTAGAGCGATGTCTGACTGCAGCACGATACAGCACCCTGCCGCCATGGAGCGGATCGGCATCGTCGTGATCGGGCGCAATGAGGGCCATCGGCTCGTCGGATGCCTGGCATCGCTGCAGGGATTGATCCGCAAGACCGTCTATGTCGATTCCGGGTCCACGGATGGCAGCGTCGCGCGTGCCGAACGGATGGGCGCGAGGGTCGTGAAGATGGAGCGCGGCGACCGGTTCTCCGCCGCCAAGGCGCGCAATCTGGGCTATCGGCAATTGATGCGCGAGGCGCCGGAAACGGCGTTCGTCCAGTTCGTCGACGGCGATTGCCTGCTCGACCCCGACTGGATCTGCGCTGCCGTCGGATTCCTGCTGCTCAATCCCGCCGTCGCGCTGGTCTGCGGCCGCCGCCGCGAACGCCGTCCCCAGACGAGCGTCTACAATGCGATGTGCGACCGCGAGTGGGACGGCCCGCTGGGCGAGATCGAGGAATGCGGCGGCGACTTTCTGGCGCGGGTCGAAGCCTTCGACGAGGTCGGCGGGTTTGCCGCTCACCTGATCGCCGGCGAGGAGCCCGAACTTTGCGTCCGGCTGCGGGAAAATGGCTGGCGGATCTGGCGCATCGCCGCCGAGATGACCTCGCACGACGCCAACATCCTGCATTTCTCGCAATGGTGGCGGCGAACCGTCAGGGGCGGTCACGCATTCGCGCAGATCGAGGCGATGCACCGGACGTCCGAACATGGCCTCTGGCGACGAAATGTGCGGCGCGCGCTGTTCTGGGGCGGGCTGGCACCGGCTCTCATCCTGGCGGCGCCCTTTGCCGGGCAATGGGTCCTCGCCGGCCTCCTTGCCTATCCGCTGCAATGGGCGCGTCTGGTGCTTCGCGAACGAAACTTTACGCGCGAGGGCCTGGCACGCGCGGGCCTCCTCGTCGTCGGCAAGCTCGCCGAACTTCAGGGCATTGCGATGTTCTATTCCAGCCGCCTGCGCCGGCGCGATACCACGCTCATCGAATACAAATAGCGGGCGATCGCTAGACGCGCTGGGTGATGCTGCGGCGGATGTCGGTGACAACGAGCCCTGCCAGCGGAACGACGGCCAGGACATAGCGCCGCCACAGCCGGCGCGGTTCGCTGAGCAGCCGGTGCAGCCATTCGAGCCCGAGACCGCGCATCCATTGCGGCGCGCGTTGCTTCAGACCCAGCATGAATTCGAGCGAGGCCCCCACGCAAAGCGCCGTGCCCGTCGCGCCGGGCCGCCTCGACCAGGTATGGGCGATGAACTCGGATTGCGGGGCGCCGATCGCGATGAAGGCGAAGCGCGATTGCTGCGCAGCAAGGAAATCCACGCAGGCCTTGAGCGCGTCACGATTGGCCGCGATCCCGGCCGGAGGCACGTGGATGCGAAACCGCAGATCTGGGTAGCGGTTCGCCATCCCCTTGGCGATTTCCTCGCTGCCCGCGACAAGCGCGACCTCGTCGCCGGGACGCAGGACCGAACCAAACATCCGCGCCGTCAGGTCGGACCCCGTAACGTGGCCGAAATCGCCGCGCAGATAGCGCGACATCGCCCAGATGGGCTTGCTGTCGCAAAGGCAAAGCCAGGCATCGTCGTAGATGAAGGCGAGCTTCCTTTCCCGCGACAGCTTCACGACATGGTCGACATTGGGCGTGACCACATAGCGCAAAGGCTGGTCGGATCGGCGGGCGGACATCGCGGCGAGCACGTCCACGAAGGTCACCCGATCGAAGGGCATGCCGAGAAACTCCGACCGCGTTGGCGGTGGCCGAAGCACATCGTGCGGCAGATCCGTCACCGTCATGGCGATCCCTCGAAACAAACCTTGTCGTTTCCAAGTATCGCCGCTCGCCGCAAAGCTTCGTAAGCTGACAATTTGTTCTAGATATCGATCAAAACCCCTATTGCCCCGAAGGCGCGGCCGATCTTCTTAGCGGCCCCGCTCCCAACGGGGTCTGCCTGCGCCGACGGGAATGCGAACGGCCAGCGAGACGGCGGCATAGACGAGGAAGCCTAGAGGATCGCGTATCGCGAGCCGCGCGAGCCTGCCCGCCCCGAGCGCCGACTTCTTCTCATTGGAAAGCAGCGCGGGGTAAAGCCGTGCAACTTCCTCCACGCCGCGATCCTGCCGCCGCCTGACGCGAACGAGATTGCGAAATCCCTCGACCATCGGCCAGACATAGGATTCGGGCACCTCCAAGCGGCGCTCCGGCGAAAAATGCAGACGGACGAACGTATCGTCGGAAATGATGTCCGGGAAACGGCCCCACAATGCGCGTCCGGCCGCATTGACGGCGAACATCCCGCATCCGGGCGCACCATCGGCAACGAAGGGAAGCTGCGTCCAGAAACGCGCATAGCGGCGCGTGACGAGGCTCGATGGCCTGGCGACGACCAACGCCCCGCACGCATAGACAGGGTCCGGCCGGTCGAGCGCATCGGCGATAGCCTCGATCAGCCCGGGACTGACGATGACATCGGCGTCGAGATAGATGCGGTCGGCATGGGCTGCATGGTCGTCGCCGACGTTGAGAGCGTTCAGCTTGCCGCCCTGCGCGACGTCGATGACGGCGAAAGACCAGCCCCTGGTCTTCGCCCGGTCGGCAAAGCGTTGCGCAACGGCGACCGTATCGTCCCGGCAACCGTTCGCGACGACGATGATTTCGACGGGACGTGGCGTCTGCACGGAAGCGAGCAGCGAGTCGAGAAGGCCGCCGATCACGGCCGCTTCATTGCTGGCCGGAACGATGACGCTCAGTCCGTACGAGGCGTCGCGATGGTCCATCCCAATCACTTCACATTGCCCATGCGGACTGCCCATCGATCCGTATGGCA
This sequence comes from Aliihoeflea sp., assembly GCF_052435475.1. Lineage (NCBI taxonomy): Bacteria > Pseudomonadati > Pseudomonadota > Alphaproteobacteria > Hyphomicrobiales > Phyllobacteriaceae > Aliihoeflea > Aliihoeflea sp. Next base: position 9,296 of record NZ_JBQVMV010000011.1, on the reverse strand, counting down.
GAAAGGACCCCGCTTGCCCCGCCTGCCGGTTCTCCACCTCGCCGCCCGCCTGAAGTAGAGTCGCGCTCTTGATTTCGACATGGCGCCTTTGGTGGCGCCGGTGAAGTTTTCGGCACGATGCACGATTTCACGACAGGCGCCAACGCTTTACGCATTCAGCAACGCCGGGTTCTAATTCTATCGATATCCCCCACTAGACCGATTTTCTCGGTTACGCGCGAAGAAAATACAATGAAAAATCGGTTAAATTGACTTTATCGATCGCGTAAGCGTTGCAGTCGGAGTTGGAAGCGATGGACAATCACTATGCTGCCTACTCCAATCGGGCAGCGATAGGGGACAAGGCCTCCGACGAGGCCGGTCGGCCCGATCTGGGCATGATCGTCTATTTCGCGGCGGCTCTGGACGTCGTGATCATCGTCCTCACTGCCGAGGTCTGCTCTCTCATCTACAGCCAGCTTTACGAATTCGAACGCGCCGACATTCTTTCCAAGCATCTCGGCGCCGGCATCCTGCTGGCGGCCACCTTCGTCACGCTCTTTGCCTCGAAGGGAGCCTATCGCCCGAACGAGCTGATGCGGGTTCACAAGCAGGTCCTGCGAATCGCGCTCTACGGATTGATCTCCCTTGGATTTCTTGCGCTGTTGAGTTTTCTCTTCAAGATCGGCGACCAGTTCTCGCGCGGCACGACACTGCTGTTCGTGATCGTGTGCCCGCTCTTCATCGTGCTCTCCCGCGTGTTCTGGGCGCAGTGGATTCCCAAGGCCACGGCGCGCGGCGTGCTGCGCGCGCGCCGCATCGTGCTCATCTGCGCGGCGGACTATCCGAGCGCACGCCTGCGCGAACAGATCGCCGACAGCGGCGTCATCCTCACCAATGTCCTGACGCTGCCCAAGAACCAGTCGGTCGGCCAGTGGATGGAAGTCATCAACACCCGGATCGCGCGCAGCGCCGACGAGGTTCTCGTCGCGTGGGAGAGTGCCGATCTGTCGTCGATCCGCGAGCTTCTGGGCGAATTGCGGATGATGCCGATGCCGGTGAAAGTCGCGCTCGATCCGATGATCGCGGACATGATCCGCCATCCGGCGACGCGGATCGGCCGCCTCGCCGCGGTGGAGGTCCAGCACGCGCCCTTGTCGGCGACCGAACATGTCCTGAAGCGCAGTTTCGACGTCGTCTTCGCGATCTTCGCGCTGGTCTCGCTGTTCCCGATCTTCATCATCACCGCAATCGCGATCAAGCTGGACAGCGCCGGGCCCGTCTTCTTCATCCAGCGCCGTCGCGGCTGCAACGACGCCGCCTTCGGCATTGTCAAGTTTCGCAGCATGACCGTGCTCGAGGATGGCGAGACCGTCGTCCAGGCGACGCGCAACGACGCACGCCTGACGCGGGTCGGCGCGTTCATCCGGTCGACCAGCATCGACGAGATTCCGCAGCTCTGGAATGTCCTTCTCGGCCAGATGTCGGTCGTCGGCCCGCGACCGCACGCCGTCGTCCATGACGACAACTACGATGCGCTGATCGCCCGATACGCTTTTCGCCGCAACGTGAAGCCCGGCATAACCGGATGGGCGCAGATCAACGGATTTCGCGGCGAAACGCCGACGATCGACATCATGAAGGCGCGGGTGGAGCACGATCTGTGGTACATCCACAACTGGTCGCTCTGGCTCGACATCAAGATCGTCGCGCTGACGCTGGTCGCGCTCGCCGACCGCTCACGCGCCTACTGACGGACAGCCGCGGGTTCGCTCCGAAGCCAGGCCGAGCTGATCACGAAATCCGCCGTCGCGCGAACCCGCCCCCCGATCCGATGACCTTGCCGCAAAGGCCCGGCCCGCCGCTTCAGAATGGCCTCGTAGGAGCGGACGTCGGGGCCTAGGTCGACCTCGACCTCGGTGAACTCCAGCCAGACGCCCGTCATCGGGAACTGGCACTTGAAGACGCTTTCCTTGATGCTGAAGAGGATTTTCGCGTGCGCCCGCGCCTGCTGCCGCGACATGGCGCCCATCGCCCTCATCTCGTCCGGCGTGCAGATAATGTCGAGGAGCGTCTCGTCGAGTTCGCCCGCCTGTTCGATGTCGACGCCGATCCCCGCATAGCCACGTGAGCGCAAGGCGGCAACGGCAAGGCAGGTCGAGCCGCTGTGACTGATCGAACCGACCGTGCCTTCAGGCCAGAGCGGCTCGCGGGAAGGTCCGCTGAAAATGGCTGTCGGCGGAATGCCCAAGCGGGCGAGTGCGCTGCGTGCGCAGCGCCTACCGGAAGCAAATTCGGCCCTGCGTAACGGCGCGGCGGAAGCGATGAACAGCCGTTCGGCAGGGAAAAGATGTTCCATATGCGCGCCGACCTGCGCGGTCGCAATCGCCACATCGACGTCGAACAATCCGCCCGTCTCGAGCACCGCCGGCCAGATGATCCTGGGCTCGCCCATGGCCATTCAGACCCGCGCGCCGACGCCCTGCTGCATCCGCGCCCGTCGCAATGCGGCCCGGTCTGCGACCGAACTCAATCTCTCGTTCGACGAATTGCGGTTCGCAAGATGCGCGGCAAGCGCGCCGACGGTTGGAAACCGGAAGAGATCGGTGATGGTCAGCTCCGGCGCGATCGATGCCTTCAGGTCGCGGTGGACCTGAACCGCGAGCAGGGAATGGCCGCCGAGCGCGAAGAAATTGTCGGCAAGCCCGACCCGCTCGACACCGAGGACCCGCGCGAACGCGTCGGCGATGGCGCGCTCGCGATCGTCCTTGGGCGGGAAGTGAATCGCTTCGACGGCCGGCGCGGCGCGTTCTTCGACCTGCGGCAGCCGCCCGCGGTCGACCTTCGCATTGGGCGTCAAGGGGAATCGTTCCAACTCAACGAAACGCGAGGGCACCATATAGTCGGGCAATGCCTGCGCGAGGTGGGCGCGCAGGCGCGCCTGATCCACGGGGGCGGAAACACGCAGATAGCCGACGATACGCGTGTCGCCCTCGACGGCCTGCTGCGCGACCACCACCGCCTCCGCGACGCCGGCGAAGGACTGGATGCGCGCCTCGATCTCGCCGAGTTCGATCCGGTAGCCCCTGACCTTGACCTGATGGTCGCTGCGGCCAAGGAAGCGCAAGGTCTGGCCATCGGGCTCGAACGCCACCAGGTCGCCGGTTCGGTAGAGCCGGCCTTCGCCGAACGGGTTTGCGATGAACCGCTCGGCCGTCAGGTCGGGACGACCGAGATAGCCGCGCGCGACACCTTCGCCGCCGATATGCAATTCGCCCGCCATGCCGGCCGGAACCGGATGGCCAAGCGCATCGAGGACGTAGAACTGCGTGTTGGCGATCGGCCTGCCGATGGGCACGACGCCCTCCGTCGGCTCCGCCGCCACGGTGGACGACCAGATGGTCGTCTCCGTCGGACCATACATGTTCTCGATCGTGGCGCCGGTCGCCGACCTGAGTTCAGCCAGCAACGACCCCGGAAGAGGCTCGCCGCCGATCATCAGATGCGCGATGTTTCCCATTGAGCGTCGATTGTCCGCATCCGCCAGGAACATCCGCGCCATTGACGGCGTGCATTGCAGATGGGTGACGCCATGCAGCGCCACCTCATGTGCAAAACCGCTTCCAAGCGCCGTCTCCCCGACGCCGTCGCGGCAGGTGGCGACGAGTTCTGCGAGCGGGCGCAGACCCGCCAGCACGATGTCCGTCTCGACGCCGAAATCGATCAGGCAGGCAACTTCGTCCACGCCGATCGCGGCAAGCTGCGCGATGCGCGCCTGGCAGTCCTCGATCGTGCCGAACAGGCCGCTGTCCTCGAAATAGCGAAGAAAGGCGAATTCGAGGATGGCGTCCATTTCGTCTTCGGCCAGGTCGCGCAGGTCGATATCCATCGCGTTGGCCGCGCCCGCAGGCTTCTTGAAGGCGGGAAACGCCCAGGCATATTGCTTGATCAGCGCCGCCGCGCTGCGCAGATAGTTCTTCATCGGCTCGCGCGCACGCTCACGCACCTCCTCGCGGTCCTCGCCGACGAGGGTGTGCAGCATCAGCGTGACCTTGTGCGCCGCCGGATCGCGACCGGCCTGCGCCAGGGTCGCGCGGTAGATGGCGATCTTTTCCGCGAGTTCGTCGATCGACTGGCCGAGCAGATGCGTCAAAATGTTCGCGCCGAGTTCGGCCGCTTCGCGGTAGCTCGCCGGATTGCCGGCCGTCGTCAGCCATACCGGAAGCTCCGCCTGCATGGGACGCGGCTGCGTGACGACGGAGACGGATTTATCGCCCAGCGGGAAATCGACGGCGTCGCCGCGCCACAGGCGCCGGACGGTCTCGATGTCCCGCAGCAAGGCGTTCTTGTTGCCCGGCGGTGCGTTTTCCGGACGCAGCACGAAGTCCTCCGGCATCCAGCCCGACGCAAAGGCCAAGGCTACGCGGCCGTTCGACAGATTATCGACCACCGCCCATTCCTCGGCGATGCGGATGGGGTGGTGCAGCGGCAGGACGCAGCTTCCCGCGCGGATTTCGAGATTGGAGGTGACCGCCGCCACGGCAGCTCCGGTCACGGCCGGATTGGGATATGGCCCTCCGAACGCATGAAAATGACGCTCCGGCGTCCAGATCGACTGGAAACCATGCGCATCCGCGAATTTGGCGCCTTCGAGCAGAAGGCGATATTTGGCAGGCCCGACGCCATCGTCATTGCCCCAGTAGAACAGCCCGAAATCCATCGGCCGGGCGCCGGGCGCCGACCGCGGCACGGGAGAAGCTGCCATGCGGTGCGCGCGATGGATCTCGCTGGCGTGGATCACCACCTTGAACCCGCGCGACAGGGTCCAGAACAGTTCGAGCACCGAGATGTCGAAGGAGAGGCTGGTCACAGCCAGCCAGACGGGCTGCTCGCCGGCGGGAATCGGGATGCGATCGTCCATCCCGGCGAAGAAATTGACGACGTTGCGATGCTCGATCATCACCCCCTTGGGACGACCCGTCGAACCGGACGTGTAGATGATGTAGGCGAGATTGTCGGCGCTGACGGGGGCGCGCGCCGGCATCGACCTTCCGCCGGCGACAAGCTCGGCGATGTCGAGCGAAAGGACGCCGGGTGACGTCGCGACGGGCGCAAGTGCGCGCTCGGTGAGCACGATCTTCGCACCGCTGTCCGCGACCATGAGCGACAGCCGGTCCTCGGGGAAGTCGGGGTCGAGCGGAACATAGGCGCCGCCGACCTTCAGGATCGCCAGCGCCCCGATGACGAGTTCGATCGATCGTCGCACGTGGAGGCCGACGGGGACGTCGGGGCCGACGCCTCGATCGACCAGCGCCGCCGCGACGCTGTCGGCCGCGCCATCGAGTTGGGCATATGTGACCGAGCGATCGAGGAAGGACACGGCGATGGCGTCCGGCGTCAGCCTTGCCTGCCTGGCGAACTGGTCGTGAACGCAGGCATCGCGGTCGAAATCCAGCGCCGTCTCATTGAAGTCGATCAGAAGGCGCTGCAATTCCGCAGCGGAGGCGACCGGCATCTCACCGACGCTGCGACCGCCATCGACGAAGGCCTTCGCGAAGATCGCGAGCCGGTCCGTCAGGTCCTGCGCTTTTGCCGGAGAAATGCGCCCGGAATCGCAGACCGCCCGCGCCTGGCCGTCCGGTCCGATGACGAAGGTGATCGCGCATCCCGCAATCGCGGCCGTACCGTGCGGATCGGCGGTCTCGACGATGCCGATCGACAATGAAGGCCGAGGTAGATCGGGGCGACGCATGAAGATGTCGGTCAGGAAGGTGGCACTGGATCGTGCCCGCTCAAAGTCATGTGCGAGACGGTCGCGCAGTTCGGCGGGCGAGAGGTCGAGATCGCAGGCCATGTCGACGGGCACGCTGTCGGCGACCAGTCCCCGGCTTGCTCGTGCCAGTCCGGGCAATGTGTCGTTGGCATAGACGACGGAATATCGCGACTTTGCGAACAGGCGCGCCAGGAAGGCGGGGATGATGGCCATCGTATCGGCGAGCGCGGCGCTCTCCGGCAGATGCAGCGTGATCGTCTGCGGCGTGGCGCTTACTTCCCCGGTCCATTGCGGATCTAGGTCGACCACATTGGCGATCGCCGAGACCCAATGCGCCTCATGCGGAACCACCCGGGCGACGATCTCGTCGATCGCACAGATGAAATCCGCGCCCGCGGCGGGCAGAACCTGCCCCACGACCAGCCCTTCGCCGAGCCGTTTCCCACCATCCAAGGACCGGCCCTCGATCCGCACCGGCCGGTCGCCTGTTGCCACGACGATGCCCTCGGCGTCGACGGCGATCAAGGTTCCGGGCGCGCGGGCGCCCTGCCCTTCGTCAAAGACGGCAAAACGCTCGACCGCATAGATGCCGTCGGGCGTCGCGACCTTCGGGACGACGAGCGGGTTTGCGTAGCGCACGCCGAAATCGAGTGCCCGGCAAATGCGCGAAAGCTCCACCGAACTGCGGCTGAGGCTCAAAAGCCCCGCCCCCGCGGGCCGTGCGCTCCGGCGATAGAGCACCCGGCCCTCACGCGGCTGCGGCCGCTGATCCAGCGTCGAATTCTCGATCGAGGTGATCAGCTCGGCAAAGCTTGCGATGCCGGCTTCGAAACATTTCGCGTTGAGGGTGAGGACCGTTTCGTCGGCATCGATCTCGAAGTTGCGTGCGACAAGGATATCGCCCTCGTCGATCCCGCCCGTCATGGCGTGCCAGGTCACGCCGTGGCTCTGCGCGCCCTCGAGGATCGCCCAGGAGGGCGTGTTCAGGCCGGCATAGCGCGGCAGCGGGCCGTCATGAAAGTTCACCGCACCGGCCCGCGCGATGCGCAGGACGTCCTCCGGCACGAGCCGCAGATTGGCGATGCTGAAGAGCCAGTCGAACGCGACCGGACGAAGGCTGGCCGCGAGATCGTCGCCCCACGCGCCGACATCGAGGTTCCGGGAGCGCGCCCAGTCCGCTATTGCGGGTGCCTGGGTCACGACCATCGCGATCGAATGGCCACGCTGAACGAGAACCTCGCCGCATTGAACGAGCAGCGATTCATCGCCGACAAGTACGGCTGCGAATTTCGACATTGGCTGACGAACCCCCGACGCCCGATGCTTCAAGTCACTCCCAAGAAGCGACACCAACATTTATGACGAAGGGGCCAATACATTTCCATCAATCGTATGATTGATTATGATCTACTCAAGTGATCGTCGACACGATGACAAGGCACGTCAGGTCGCGGGCACCCGGGCCAAAGTCGCGATGACGCCTTTCCAACAAACATGTTGCAGAAGCTCTTGCGAGCCAGCGAAATCCCGGCCAGATTGATCGCAATCGGGGGCTTCAGATGACCGTTCCTGGCGTGGACCGCCGCCATTCGGTGGATTTCCTGCGCTTTATTGCTGCTTTCGGGATCGTCTGGGCGCACATGCTCACGCCGGACCCTTCGGCGACGGTCGGCTACGCATCGCTCGCGCTCTTCCTGATGCTGGTGCCCTACCTGTCCATCCTTCACATCGAGCGCAAGGCGGAGCGGCCCGGACGCTTCAGGGGGCTTGTTCGCATCCGGCGCATCGCCTTGCCGTGGATTTTCTGGTCGATCGTCTTCAAGGCGCTGATCGCGCTGCAAATGCGCGATCCGGCTCAATTCTTCCAACTCAACGAGCCGAGATGGCTTCTCATCGGCCCGACCATCCATCTGTGGTTCCTGCCGTTCATTCTCCTCGCAACGGCGATCTTCGTTCCCCTGTCCCGCCGCATCGATACCGCGCGGACATTGTGGTTCGCCTGTGGGTTCGCTGTCGTGATCAGCATCGCGAGCCTGTACCTCCACGATTCAGGCCGTGCCCTCGAACCGTTCGCGCAATGGGCGTTCTCGCTGCCGCCGTTCCTCTACGGGCTTCTGGCAGCGTATGGAGAAAAGCTGGATGCGCCCTGGCCGCCGGCACTCTTCCTGATTTCGGTGACGGTGGGCTTCTGGATTTTCGGGTCGGGCTTCTGGCCGCCCTTCTTTCTTCTCGCCCTCGCGGCTCTCCACCTCGCGCTCACCTTTGAAGTGCGAAATCCGGTCTTCGTCAAACTCGGCTCGCTGGCTTTCGGGATCTATCTGATCCACCCCTTCTTCATGCTGGTCTGGTATTTCCTGGTGCAGGGCGGCGCGAACAATACCGCCGGCGCCGTGTTCGTCTTCACGGCCTCCGCGGTCGCGACGGCGATCATGCGCCGCATGCCGGTGGTGCGGGAGGTGGTCTGAGCCCGGGCGGCAGGCGGCGTTGGCAAATGGCTGAAAAATCAATCTATCTCGGCGTGTCCAAGCGCCAAGAGCCTTTCGCGGATGGCCTCGACATCCTGAAACGACTGCATTTTTCCAAGCAATGACTTTTTCAGGAATGGCAGCCCGGCATCGAGAAGCTCCAACGGTACGGTCAACATCGGGTCGCCATAAGTGCGACCATCGCTGTGCCAATAGCTGCCGACACTGGTATGCCCGCTAGCCACACGCGCAAGAGCAAGTTCCTGACACAGGATGACGTCGCCGGGACTATTAAACGAATGCTTTGGCAGCATTGCCTCACTCAAATTGCTCAGCAATGTCTTGTCGACTGACTTTACAGCAAATGCATACGACTGGATGTGATTTTCTGCCATTGCCGACGAAGTAAAGCCGGTTAGTCCCCATGGCGCGTTGGCCACCAATAGCTCGATGTCGCCAAAAGGACCGAAAACGGAATCGTTCATGACCAGAAGGTCGGCACCCGGCGCATTCGAACTGATCTCTTCCAGACCGATCCGATAAGCGGAAAAGTCGTATCCCGACAGCCCCTTCCAGATCAGCGCGTCAGTCGCTTCCCTCAAAATCACAGGAACATCTTCCTCGGCTAAGGTGGCAACGACAACAAGCAAGGGGATGCCGGTCGAATTCAAACGTTGAATTGTAAAATGCTGCGATACAGAAATCCTTCCGCTCGGCAAGAATAGAAACAAGAGGTTCCATCGCGAGGCAGGAAATACTGGCTTGATCACGCGATAAGGCGGCCTAGGGCTTCTTCGCCAATAAGATCGGAAAAGTCGATCGATCTTCTGCCGCCGTGAAACGCTGCTCGGTGTGAAGGACCACAGGCGCTGGAGCCCGGCGACCGGCCGCACGACGTGCTGCAACTGATCGGAAACCGGCATATCCATCGAACAGCCCCTGCCAACAACTCCAAGATGACGATAGTTGAGGCGGGTGGCTTTTGCCAGCCTGACACAACAGTCTAGGTGACATACCCATAAACGAGATTCCCAAGGGCTCTGCGGTGTGATTCCCTTCCTGCAATCGACAGGAGGTGT
>NZ_JBQVMV010000010.1:0-132527 GCF_052435475.1 Aliihoeflea sp. | reverse complement strand
GTGCTCTGGCGCGTCTTGATCGCCACGCGCTGCCACCTGCCATCGGCCAATCTGATGTTGTTCAACTGAGCAACCCAAACGCCGGGAAACTTCTCGACGATGTCGCTGCCGTACAAGTTGAGGAGCAAGGCCAGGCGACGCCCTGTAACAAGCGCGAGGAGGGGGAGCATCGCAGATTCCAAAAGACCGCTGTCGCAGCCGGTCTGAAACAGCGCGTTTATTTTGTGAGACCCCAGGGGTGAGCTTGTAGCCGGAAGCGGCGCTGTATTGGGATATGTGAGCTTTGCGTTCTTTAGCGGAGACGTGTAGCCATGCCTTGTTCCCGCCTTGGCAAGCGCCGTCTGTACACAGCCTACGGCGATGCCTTTGAGCGTGCTCAGGGAGAGCGGTTTCATAGTGAGATCAAGATTCGCCCGGATCATTTCCCTGGGTGCCAGTTCAAGACGGCGGTCTTTCTCTTCGGCAGGCCAATACCGGATGAATTCGATATAGGATTGCAGATCGGAAGCCGTGTAGGTGTCGGCCGGGTGATCGCCGATTAGATCTACAAACAGGACGTGGTACATGCGCACTCGACTGATGTAGGTCTTGGCGCTCCCTTTGGAGATCAAATCCTCGATGTGCTCGTCCGATACCTCGGTGAACAGGGGCTTTGACGACGGTGGCCGGCTGACTTTTCGGCGATCGAACAGGAAGCTTGGCGCGCGACCGCTGGGCAGGCTCTGCGTGACGAAGCGTCCTTCTCCCGGCCGAAGCTCGGCCCACAGAGGATCGAGAACTTCGACCGCTTGCGCTGGTCGTGTGATCGGTGCGTGTGAATGGCTGTGCAACGTTGGCTGTTCAGCAGCCAGACGACACGCTAGCGGTTTGGCGGGGTCGATGCCCGGCTCACCAATGCCCTTTGGACGGTCAGTTTGGTCAACAGGCGGTGTCGCTTCATTTTGAACCCGGGGCATCCTGTCGTCACCACCGACACTGAGTTCGGCCTTGAAGTCTTCGAGCGCCTTCTTTTGACCCAGTTCGACGTATCGTTCGCGCAAGAGATCGGCATTGTCGACGATCACGGCGTCATATTCGAGGCCGGACGCCTTACGATGAACCTGCTTGTTGATCGCGGCGATGTGGCCGAGTGGTGAGTTTTCGTCGGCACCGGCCTCAAGCGTGCGCAAAGCCATGCGCAAGGCTCCGGCAATCTGCGCTACCGGATTGTCGCCTGGAAACAGGAGATCAGGTTCGAAGTGGGGGTCGCCAATCCGGGCGAGATACGCGTCGTGCGTCTCGCGGTCTAAATCGAAGGGCGCTTCGGAATCGACACCACTCATGTTTTGCACCCTTGCCAATTTCTCGAACTCGACCCGCGCGATAGACGCCAGCCGATCGGCGAACATGCGGGCGCGCTGTTTGGGTATCGGTCCCAGACTGATCCGGACGGGTCGCGATCCGCGCCCGCCGCCAATCTCCTTGGGCAACTTAATCTGAAAAAGGTAACTCCTTCCAGACTGGACGAGATAGGGCCCCGCGCCGCGGCGCTTGACGGCCTTTTGCGACGCGTCTGACCGTGCGTCATTTTGCGATACCCGCGACGATACCCCGTGCGATACCCGATTTTCTTCCATCGTGCCGAACCCTTCGAGTGGGGTCGGATCGGGCAGAAAAAGCGACGAAAAAGCTGTTATTCAAGTTGATTTCGGGGAAATCAAATGGCGGAGGGGATGGGCCTGGGGTCGAACCTTCTCTGGCGAGTTGCCTCTCCACGCGGATGACGATGCACACAGGTCTGCTTGCACGCGCGCCACCGGCTGCCAGCGGGATATCTTTCCAGGCTGGGCCGACTGGTTGGCATATTTCAGAAACTCCCCAGCAACGTTCCCAGGGTGATCAGCACGATCAGCGCGAGGATCGGGACGGCCACGGCGACGACGGCGACATCAAGATAGGCCTCGCGGTGCGTCAGGCCGCAGATTGCTAGAAGCGTGATGACGGCACCGTTATGGGGCAATGCGTCGAGCCCGCCGGTGGCCACCGCGGTCACCCGGTGCATCAGCTCCGGCGAGATACCCGCGGCCTGGGCCATCTCCAGATAGACGCCGCCGAGCGTGGTGAGCGCGATGCTCATGCCTCCGGACGCCGAGCCGGTCATCCCGGCCAGAAGGTTGACCGAGATCGCCAGCGAGATCAGGGGATTGTCGCCGCCGATCCCGATCACCGAATCACGGATCAGCGCGAAGGCCGACAGCGAGGCGATGACGGAGCCGAACCCGACAAGGCTCGCGGTATTGAAGATCGGCAGCAGCGAGGCGTGGGCCCCGGCATCCAGCGAGGCGGTCAGCCTCGGTAGGCGCGACCAGTTCACGGCGATCATGAGCACGATTGAAATGACCAGCGCGGCGATTATGGACCAGATGCCGCGCACCGCATCGATGGTCACCGAGCCATATTCGGGCGCGGCAAGATAGTCGGTGTCCATGGCCGGGATGACGAGGGCGGTAAAGGTGAGGTTGATGGCGATCACCGTGACGAGCGGCAGTGCCGCCAACATGAGGGCCGGCGGCGCGGCCGGACGCGCCCCGGCCGGGAGTTCGCCAATGTCGAAGCCTTCGCCCGCGGCGCGCTCGCGCAAGGCCCTGTCAGTGCGCCGTTCAGCGTCGGGGTGGTCGCCGTAGCCTTCGGAGGTGGCCCGCGCCCGTCGCTCCAACCACAGTTGGCCAAGCGCAAACATAATCAACGCCGTCAGGATGCCGAGCCCCGGCGCGGCAAAGGGCGACGTGCCGAAATAAGGCATCGGGATCGCGTTCTGGATCGCCGGCGTGCCGGGCAGCGCGGTCATGGTGAAGGTGAAGGCGCCAAGAGCGATGGTGCCCGGTATCAGCCGCTTGGGGAGATTGGCGCGGCGAAAGACTGCTGCAGCGATCGGAAACACGGCGAACGCGACCACGAACAGCGATACCCCGCCATAGGTCATCGCCGCGCATGACAGCACCACCGCCAATATGGCGCGGTCGCTGCCAAGCCTCCGGATCGTGGCGTTGGCCAGAACCTCGGCACTGCCGGTATCCTCCATCAGCTTGCCGAAGATGGCCCCGAGCAGGAAGACCGGGAAGTACTGGACGATGAAATCACCCGTCGCCACCATGAAGATCTGAGTGTAACTGGCAAGCAGCGGCCGTTCAAACGAGGCGAGCACGGTGAGCAGGGCGAGACCCGGCGCCAGGATCAGCAAGGTGACGCCACGGTAAGCGAGATACATGAGCCCGCCGAGCGCAGCAACGACGACCAGGATGCCATACATTTGCGACTACTCCGCTGACCGGTTGGCGCTCGACTTGTTGGACCTCTGCATCGGCCGCAGCGAGTCGACGAACAGCGCGTCGAGGTCGAACGTGGAGCGCACGCCGAGGTCACCAAAGTTCGCCTCTAGCCAATGGTGCGCCCAACCCCGGCCGCGCTGTTGCAGGTGGCTGAGGAATGTCCATTCGGCGTTGAGCTTGCTGGAGGCGTCCAGGTCCTGCAGCTCCTCATCAGCATGGATCAGATGGACCCGCATGTCGCGGTAGCGTTCCGTCTCAAGCCCCTCCGCCTCAATAAGTTTGTGCAGCAGCTGGATCGCCCGAAGGTCCTTTATGAGGCTGGAATTGAAGCTGATCTCGTTCACCCGGTTGAGGATCTCACGCCCCGTTCGCGGCAGTTTGCTGCGAGTCATAGGATTGATCTGGACGATCACCATGTCACGACAGTCGGTCTCGTCGACTAGGGGGTGAAGCGCTGGATTGCCGATATAGCCACCGTCCCAATAGGCTTCGCCATCGATCTCCACCGCCTGGTACACCGATGGCAGACAGGCCGAGGCCATGATCGTTTCCACCGACAGATGCGGCTGGGTAAAGACGCGCGCCTGGCCGGTGCGCACATTGGTAGCGGTGACAAAGATCTTCGGCATCGCGCAGGCATTGACCCGATCGAAGTCGACCGTGCTGGCTACGAGGTCGCGCAACGGATTGATGTCGAGCGGATTGAGCTCATAGGGAGAGAACTGCCGTGACAGGTTGTCGAAGAATTGGTAGCCGGGCGACTTGTCGAGGTTGAAGTTGCCGGTGAGCCTGTTCCACCAGCTGCGCTGCACCGGCGAAAAGCGCGCTGCAACGCTCACGGCCCGCCAGAAGGCGGCGAGCGCCTCGCGCGCTCCCTCCCGGCCACGCTCTTGAAATCCTTGCGCAAGCACCACGGCATTCATTGCCCCAGCGCTGGTCCCGCTGATGCCGGCGATCTCCAGCCGTTCGTCTTCCAGGATGCGGTCGAGCACACCCCAAGTCAGCGCCCCGTGGGACCCGCCGCCCTGAAGCGCCAGATCGATCGTCTTTTTGGGCTGTTGCTGGACCATATCGCCCTCCACACATGCGCTTCCCGCGTCTACGCCGCGGCACGACTCTCAGGCCGCCATCATGATGCGGATGGCGGCTGCAAACCACCACCCCGCCCAGACAGCGGCGGCGGTCAACAGGAGGCCGGTGGCAACCGCCCAGCCGAACGCCGTCGCCCCTCCGCGAAGGGCCAGGACGATCCGCACACCGGCATTCACGCTGATCGCTGCTGCCAGCGGCACGACCGCCTCGGATGCCGGCAACTGCCCGGCAACAACAAGCGAGGCAAGCGCAACGGCAGCGGATCCCGTGCTCACCAGCCCCGCGAGCGCCGCCGACACCAGGACGGCCTCGCTTCCGAAACGGTCGTTCAGGACAGCGGAGACGACGATGACCGTCGCCACGATCGTCGCAAAGCTCAATGCGCCCTGGACGCTGAAAATCCGGCTGGGAAGTTCGAGCCCATCGAGCTCTGCGCCGCCGCCGCGCGATCCGATGCGTGCAAGCAGGATCCCATAGAGGAAGGCCACGCCCGAAGGGATGATCAGGATCGGGGCTGCAAGTGTGAACATCGAGGGGCTGAGGAACAGCAGTACGATGCCGGTTTGCGCGAGCGACGAAACCGAGGAGAACGTGACACCAGCAGCAGCGGGATAGGCCTCGAACGGCCGATCCTGCACCTTCTTCAACATGGCCGCCACGGTGGCGGTGCTCGACACGAACCCCGAGAGGAAACCGCTCAGCGGCAGCCCCAGCCGTGAACCGAAGACCCGCGTGCAGACGTGGCCGACAGCGCCGATCGCCATGACGAGAATGACGATCACGAACAGGTTTTGCGGATTGATCGCCCCGCCCGGACCCAAGCCTTCGTTGGGCAGGATCGGCAGGATCAGTAGCGCCGAGACGCCGAGGATGAGGCCGTCGCGGATCTCGAAGTCGTTTAGCACCGAGCGACTGAACTCGCGCAGCACTGTGCGCGCGGCCAGGAGCGCCGCGACCAGAACCCCGGATGCCGCCGCGAGGAACGTGTGCTCGATCGACAGTGCGCCCAGCACGACCACGATCAGCAGCGCAAGGCTGGTCGTCAGGCCCGCCTGACGATCCGGCTGAGACAGATGCGTCACCATGCGCAGGCCGCCGATGACGGCGACGGCGACGGCGAGCATCGGCCATCCACCGGCAATCTGACTCAGCGCCCCGGTCAGCGAGGCGAGCGCAAAGGTGCGCACCCCTGCCTGGGCGGGGCCTCCGGTCGTTCCCGCATTCCGCTCGCGTTCGATCCCGATCAAAAGGCCGATGCCCAAGGCCTCGAGCAGCAATAACACTTGAGAGGTTTCCAAGACTATTTTACCATTCTTTGTTGCATCCAACGAACGAATGACCGGACAGTAGGCGGTTTGGCGGCTGCCGTTGCAGTCAGGCCCACCTTGTGCTTTGCGCAGTGCCGTATCGCAACGGATTTCGAGCTATGGCTGAATCTGGGTGACGCGGCTCGGTCACCAGCGAGGCTGGCTTGTCGCTCGCCCGGATCGCGGCCCGGATCTTCGGCGTGGTCGTCCCCTGCTCGTGAAGCGAGATCAGCATTCCCAGCCCTCGTCCGTTTGGTGGGGAAACAGTCCAATGGATTGTCTTCCTTCTTGTCCGCCGCACCCCCCGCAGGATCGATTTTGCCTTGAACAGGGCAATCCAGCGAGAGTCTATGTCCTCATCCGGGATGGAACGCCTGGGGCACCAGTAAGCCCTATCGTTCGGCCAACAACTACAGTAAACAAAATCCACGCATCATGATTTGGCGGCCGTGAGCCAGTTAGATGAGATAGTGGGGATTAGAGCATGAAAATGCTTGCGACATCAGTGCGCCTCGTGGCCTTCTCAACGTTCTGGCTAGCGCTGACAGGGGGCGCAATGGATGCGCTGTACTACGGGGCGCCAGCGGTCCTGCTGACAACCTCAATCAGCCTTGCGCTTTACCCGGCGACACAACCGGGGATTCGGCTGTGGTGGGCGGTCCTGTACGTGCCGCACCTCCTGCTCCGCGGCTTCTTAGGTGGTCTGGACGTCGCGCGGCGAGTGCTCGACCCACGTCTGCCCGTCCGGCCCGGCTGGCGCCGGGTGCCGCTCTTGACGAATATCGCTGAGGTGAATGCCGTCCTTGGCGGGGTCGTCAGCGTTCTGCCTGGCTCATTGGCCGCAGGGATCCGCAATGGCGCGTTGGAGGTTCACATGCTTGACACCGAAGATTTCAACCTGCGCAGCCTTCAGGCAGAAGAACGCCGCGTGCTACGCTTGTTTGGTATGCCTGTCGTTACCCCTCGCTACGCAGGAGAAAATCGTGGACGCAGCTGACCATTTCATGGTCGCCGCCGTCGTTCTTCTGCTCACGCTGGCGCTGGCGCTTTTTCGTGCCTGGTTCGGGCCACGGGCGATCGACCACGTAATGGCAGCGCAACTCGTCGCGACCAGCGGGGTCGGCGTGGCGCTGACGCTGGGCGCGGCCAGGGACGACGCTTCGATGCTGGATGCGGCCTTGGTTGGCACAGTGCTGGCCTCGGTGGCAATTCTCGCTTTTGTGCGGGACGGCCAGAGTGATGCGGACGAGCCCGGAGACCCAAAGCCATGACATTGGCCGATTACCTGGTCCCTGCGCTTCTTTACATCGGTGTCTTTTTCTATGCGGCCGGATCGTTGGGGCTGCTCAGGTTTCAAGATGCCGAGTTAAGGCTGCACGCGCTTACCAAGGCCGACAACGTCGGTCTGGGCTTCGTGGCGCTTGCCGCCGCGTTGCACTGGGGTTCGGTGGCTGTCGCTTTCAAGATCGCCGCCGTCTGGCTGTTCGCGCTCATGGCCGCCGGAGCGACCGCACAACTGATGGCGCGCCGCGCGAAGACTGCGGCCGAGCGGGGCACGGACCGATGACGCTGGCATTCGACCTCATCCTCTGCCTGATGATCGTCGGTACTGCAGCCGCAGCGCTTCTCACGCACAACGCGCTGGCGGCAATCGTTTTTTTCATCGTTTTCGGCAATCTGCTCGGACTGGCATGGCTGGCTATGAACGCAGTCAATGTCGCCATGGCAGAGATCGCCATCGGCGCGGGCATCACCGGAGTTTTGCTGATACTGACGCGGCAACGGCTGATGGCGCTTGGTGACGATCTGGTCAGCGCCGAGACGCCCGGCTGGCTACGTGCCGGCGCGGTGTTGGCCTGCACTGGTTTGACGGCGCTGGTTGGGTCCGCGGTCCTGAGTGTCGCGCCCGCAGACGACTTGGGCGGGCCAATCGCCGCGCTGCTGCCGGAGCTTGGCATCGAGAACCCGGTGACTGGCGTGCTTCTGGCCTTCCGGGCCTATGACACATTGCTGGAAACATTCGTCCTGCTGGGCGCGCTTGTCGCAGTCTGGTCGCTCGCCCCGGGAAATGCATGGCCGCGCCCGCCCGCGTCACTGAACCTGGCGGAAAGCGGGGGGGGAAGCGTCGCTCAGGCCTTCGGACGGTTGCTCTTGCCCTTGGCGCTGGTGATGGCGGCCTATCTGGTCTGGGCCGGGTCGGACTTTCCGGGTGGAGCGTTTCAGGCCGGAACCGTGCTTGCCGGCGGTCTGATCATCGCCGCGATCGGCGGAGCGGTCGCATGGCCGCGGGCCGACAACAGCATTCTCCGCGCGGTGCTTGTGCTTGGCCCGGGGGTCTTTCTCATCATCGGCCTGGCGGGAATCGCACTGGGCCGATTCCTGTTCTATCCGCCAGGCTTCGCGAAGGCCATGATCGTCGCGATCGAGTACAGCCTTGCGCTGTCGATCGGCGCGACCCTCGCGCTGCTACTGGCGGGTCGGTCGGTAGCGCCGGATCATAGGAGCTGACTACTGCATGCCAACGTTAATGCATCTTTACCCGCTAACAGGGGCGGCATTGGTGGGGCTCGGCCTCTACGGCATCGTGACCCTGCGTCATCCGTTGCGTCAGCTTCTGGCCGTCAATGTGGTTGGTGCCGGTATCTTCCTGATCCTCGGTGGACTCGGGCGCGGCACCGCTTCGACCGATCCGTTCCCGCAGGCGCTGGTCATCACCGGCATCGTCGTCGCGGTGGCGCTCACCGCTTTCGGTGCTGCGTTGGTTGTGCGCGTGGCCGAGGAGGAGCGGGCACGAGATGACACCGCGGCGGTCGAAGCGACCGGCGACAGTGCATGAGCCCGCTTGACCTGCTTGTCGCAGTGCCCCTCGCTCTGATGATCGCGGCGGTGCTGCTTGGGAGCCGGGGACGCTTATTGCTACTGGCGGCAATTCCGGTCATGGCGGGTCTGACGGTGTGGCTGCTGCTACTGCCAGAGGGTACCGCCCATATAGTGGGTGACTGGAACCTGCCGCTGGGAATCCTGTTGCGTGCGGATGGGGTGGCACAGCTTTTGGTGGCAGCCACGTCAGCCTGCGCTTCGATCATTGGACTGTACGCGCTGCGCGAATTCGCGCCCGGGCCGAGCGGGTCGGAGACCGCCCACGGCTATGCCTTCTGGCCGCTCTTCTACCTGTTGTGGGGCGGAGCAAATGCTGGATTCCTGACCACCGATCTCTTCAATCTTTATGTCGCGCTGGAAATGGTCAGCCTTGCCGCGGTGGCGATGGCGGCGATGGGCTCGCTGCGCGCCGCGCTGCAGTACTTCGTGGTCGCGCTGGTCGGATCGCTGGCCTACCTGCTAGGCGTCGCGCTTCTGTTTGCCAATTACGCGACAGTGGACATCACACTGCTGGCCGGGACAGCGAGGCCGGACCTTGCGACCAAGGTCGCACTGGCGGTGATGACGGCGGGACTGCTGATCAAGGCGGCGGTCTTTCCGCTGCACGGCTGGCTGCCGCCAGCCCATGCCGCAGCACCCGCACCCGCCAGCGCCCTGCTCTCCGCGATTGTCGTCAAGGTAGGATTCGTGATCCTGCTGCGCCTTTGGTTCGAGGCCTTCCCGGCCATCGTAGCCCCTGCGGCACTCGATGTGCTTGGCTGGCTCGGTGCGCTGGCGGTACTTTACGGCTCGATCCAGGCGATCCGGCAGGAAACCCTGAAAGCCCTCGTGGCCTATTCGACCGTGGCGCAGATCGGCTATCTGCTGCTGGCTTTTCCGCTTGTCGTGACAGCGGCAGGGTCCGACCGGGCTTGGGCCGGAATGACAATCCATGCGATAGCCCACATGCTTGCGAAGGCTGCGATGTTCCTCGCGGCCGGGCTTATGCTCAAGGCGGTGAACGGCCACCGCTTGGAGGACCTTAGTGGCCTTGTGCGGGTAATGCCGCTGACGGTGGCTGCCTTCGGGCTGGCCGCGATATCATTGATGGGCCTGCCGCCCTCGGCCGGCTTCATAGCGAAGTTCCTCCTGCTCGAGGCTGCGCTGGAGCAAGGCGCCGTGTTCCAGGCCGCCATCCTGCTCGTTGGCGGGTTGATGGCCGCAGTCTACCTGTTCAATCCGCTATCCAGGACCTTCGCCGGCAGAGACACACCGGTTACCGAGGCAAAGGACACGTTGCAAACCGCCGCTCCGCTGGCGCTGGGGCTTCTGGCAGTGTCGCTGGGGTTCGCCGGACAAGCGATGGTCGATATCTCTGCAGGGGTGTCCCAGGCAGGGCCTCCGGCGGCTGCGGTTGGGGAGGTCCCGTGAACAGTCTTTTACCCCTGCTGCTGGTCTCGCTGACAATCGTTCCGGCGCTGATCAGCTTTGCCCTGCCGGACCGCCTCGCGGTCTGGCGCGACGCGATCAACATCGGCTTCGCCCTGAGCAAGCTGGCGCTCGTGGGCGCCTTGCTGCTGGCAGCACGCGAGGGCACGATCACGGAATGGCGCTACGAATTCCTGCCGGGACACGAATTCATCCTCCGGCCGGATTCACTTTCATTGCTGTTTGTCACTCTCTCTGCCTTCCTGTGGCTGATAACCACCGTCTATGCGATCGCCTATTTCAAGCGCGGACCCCACTTGGGGCGCTTCTTCGGATTCTTCAACCTCTGTGTCCTATCGGCGACCGGAGTGGCCATTTCTGGCACGGCGATCACCTTCTTCCTCTTCTATGAACTCCTGACCTTGGCGACGTGGCCGCTGGTCGTCCACAAGGGTGACGAGAAGTCCCTCCGCGCGGGGCGCATCTACCTGATCTATACGCTGGCAGGCAGCGCCGCCTTTCTGGCGGGCATCGTCTGGCTGAAGTCGCTCGTCGGCACGATCGAGTTCACGGCACCGCCTGATCTGACCGGGATCCCGCGGCTGGAACTCACGCTGATCTTCATCCTTTGCATCGGCGGGCTCGGCGTGAAGGCGGCGCTCATCCCGTTCCACGTATGGTTGCCCGAGGCGATGGCCGCGCCCGCTCCGGTGAGCGCGCTGCTCCACGCCGTGGCCGTGGTCAAGGCCGGCGCGTTCGGGATCCTGAGGATGATCTACGACGTTTACGGAATCGATACGGTATCGGAGCTTGGCCTCGGCACGCCGCTTGCCTTGTGGGCCGGAGCGACCATCCTCTATGGCTCGTTCCGCGCCGTGATGCAGACCGACATCAAGAAGCGGCTGGCCTATTCGACGGTCAGCCAGGTCAGCTACATCATTCTCGGGGCCAGCCTGATCGGCCCCTTCGCGATCATCGGCGGGCTGGTGCATCTGGTGCATCAGGGGATCATAAAGATCACTCTTTTCATGTGCGCAGGGGCGCTGGACAACCGGATGGGGATCAAGTTGGTGGCGGATCTCGACGGTGCCGGGCGGGCGATGCCGGTGACAATGGCAGCCTTCAGCATCGGCGCGCTCGGCATGATCGGCATTCCGCCGACCGCAGGTTTCATCTCGAAATGGTACCTGGGGATGGGAGGGCTGCAGTCCGAGGCGAGTTGGGTCATCGCCGTTCTGGCGGGATCGTCACTTCTGAATGCGCTCTACTTCCTGCCGCTGCTCTACCGCGCCTGGCTGCTTCCGCCATCGAAGGAGCTGGCGCCGGTACGCGAACTGGACGGCGCGTGGAACAGGATGCTGGTCCTCCCCGCCGCGGTGACCGCCCTGATAACATTGGCGGCCGGAGCCTTTGCGACTTTTCCGTTCAGCCCGCTGAGATGGGCCGAGCTGATCGCCGAGAGTGGCTATCTGAAATGACAATCGCACCCAGCCTTCTTCTGTTGGTCGTGATCCTCTGGCCACTCTTTCTCGCCTTTCTGTGCCTGCTGCCGAAGCTGGGGCCGAGGATGCTTTTGGCGCTGCCGCTTGGGCCGCTCCCGGCACTCGCCGCCGTGTTCCTGGCGCCGCGAGACCAGACCCTGAGCGTGCCTGGGGTACTGCTCGATGGCGGACTCCGACTGACCGAAACGGGGGTGCTGTTTCTGGGCGGCGCCGCGCTGCTGTGGTTCTGGGCTGGGGTTTATGCCCTGCGGTACATGCGCGGCGATTCCCGCGCGCAAACCTTTGCCCTGTTCTGGATGCTGGTACTCGCTGGAAACCTGGGTGTGTTTCTGGCAGCGGATCTGGCGACCTTCTACGTGTCCTTCGCGCTGGTGTCGCTGGCCGCCTATCCGCTTGTGATCCACGATCGCAAACCCGCGTCGATGAGGGCCGGCGTGGTCTACATCATCCTTGCAGTTGTCGGCGAAACCGCGCTGCTGGCCGGTTTCATGATGATCGCCCATGCGGCAGGGGGAACGATCCTCATAGAGGGGGTTCGCGACAGGCTCGCCGACCCGGGGGCCGACCCGCTGGTGCTGTGGTTGCTGATTGCGGGTTTCGGCATCAAGGCGGGATTGGTCCCGCTGCATGTCTGGCTTCCGGTGGCACATCCGGCGGCGCCGGTCCCGGCCTCGGCGGTGCTGTCTGGCGCCATCGTGAAGGCGGGCATCTTCGGGCTGGTCACATTTCTGCCTTGGGGCAGCGCCTGGCCGATCAGTGGAACGCTGCTGGCTCTTGCGGGGTTCGGCGGGCTCTTCACGGCGGCGCTCTACGGGGCGATGCAGGGCAATCCAAAGACGGTGCTGGCCTATTCAACAGTCAGCCAGATGGGGCTTCTGATGGGCGTGATGGGCGCGGCGCTGGCGGCGGGCCTGCCGGCGGCTTCGGTTCTGCCGGCGGTAGCGCTTTATGCGCTGCATCACGGGCTGGCCAAGGGGGCGCTGTTCCTGGGCGTCGGCGTGGTCGGCAAGGCTCGGGGCGTGGCGCGGGGCTTGGTGATCGCGGCACTGGCAATGGCCGCCTTGTCGGTGGCCGGGTTGCCGCTAACCGCCGGCGCGCTTGTGAAATCGGCGATCAAGGGTCCCGCAGGCGACTTTGGCGCGACGTTAATCGGCCTCTCGGCGCTGACCTCAGGGCTGTTGCTGGTGCGCTACTTTTTCACCCTTCCCGCGCCTGCAAAATCTGGCGGCCCGCCCGGTCTCATGGTCGTGCCGCTGGTAGCGCTGTCAGCCGCCGCGCTTGGCCTGCCGTGGTCACTCTATGCCCGGGCAACGGGCAATGCGCCCTACGAGGCGATTGACCTGTTGGCGCTCGGCATCAGCGCCTGGCCCCTTGGGCTCGCGGCAGTTCTCGTCATCGCCGCGTTGGGAACCGGACTGCGCGCCCCGTCGCTGGCCGAAGGCGACCTGCTCGGCCCGGCAGCCCGGCTCAGCGCGAGGGCAGCCGCCGTTGCCCGGGCAGCCGCATTGGCGGGCCGATCGGAGAGGCCGGGCGAAAACGGGCAGCTCTTGGCGGAGATCGCCGAGGGGCTTGAGCGTCTGGAACGGCTGATCAACGATCGTGCGGCCACGTCGGCCGCCGTTATACTGATTGCGCTGGGCCTGTTCGCTGCGCTTACCTGACGGCGCCGCGTGCGAAACTAGTCAGCGATCGCCGTTCAGCGGAGATGTCCACCAGCCCACCGAGTCTTTGGCAGCAGCAAGTAGTTTGCTTTTAGTTTCGTATTGTGAGGCTTTTTCTGCCAGACGCTTTTTGCAACGTCCTCAAGTCACTCGCGTCGACCGAG
Organism: Aliihoeflea sp.; assembly: GCF_052435475.1. Taxonomy (NCBI): domain Bacteria; kingdom Pseudomonadati; phylum Pseudomonadota; class Alphaproteobacteria; order Hyphomicrobiales; family Phyllobacteriaceae; genus Aliihoeflea; species Aliihoeflea sp. The sequence continues at coordinate 119,206 of NZ_JBQVMV010000010.1, read as the reverse complement.
GAACTGCAGCAGGAACATGAACATGTTGATGAAGTCGAGGTATAGGCGCAGCGCGCCCATGATTGCCGACTTCTGCAGCCACTCCTGGTCGCCTTGGGCGGCATGCGCAACGTATTCGTTCTTGATTGCCTGAGTGTCGTAGGCGGTGAGTGCGGCAAAGATGAGGACGCCGATGATCGAGATCGCGAACATCATCGCCGGCGACTGCAGGAAGATGTTGATGACCATGGCCACGATCAGACCGATCACACCCATCATCAGGAACGTGCCGAGACCGGACAGATCCTTTTTGGTCGTGTAGCCGTAAAGGCTGAGCCCGGCGAAGGCGACGGCGGTCACAAGGAAGGTCTGCGCGATTGAGACGCCGGTGAAGACGGCGAAAATCCAGCTGATCGACAGGCCCATGACCGCGGCAAAGCTGTAGAACACCAGCTGGGCGGTCGCGGCCGACATCCGGTTGATCATGCCGGCAAAAGCAAACACCATGATCAGCGGCGCGAACATCACCGCCCAGCCGAGGATGTTCGGCTGCATCGTCACCGGGTCGCGGAAGATCGCCATTAAAGACGGGGCGGTGCCCACAGCCCAAGCGACGCCGCCGGTAAGCAGCATGGCGACAGACATCAACCCGTAGACCCTGTTCATGTGGGCGCGCAGGCCTTGGTCTACCTCGGCTGTCCGGACGCCAACCGTGTTGCGGCTGCGAACGGATTCATACTGTGCCATACAAAGGTTCCAATTCGTCCAAATGCGGCAGATCCAAAACGAACCGCCCGCTGCATGAGATATGCTCTGCAGGTAGGGTCTTTACAAGCAAGGCCAGGGGGGCTCTGCTTACTATTTGTACAGTGCGCTGACAGTAAGCGAGGCGCTCGGGCAGATCATCAAGCGTGACTACGTCCGCGTCACGCCGCTCCCGACGCCGGCGAAGCGCCTGACCAGATCGACGGATGGTTCCACGACTACAGAAGGACCAAGACAGGGCTATGCATGCACCTCGCCGCGCAGTTCAGGCGCGCCCAGCAACCCGCTGCCGCCCTTGGCACCGCCGAGATCGCTCGCATCGCCTGAAGACAGCGCGTAAAGGGGAAATCTCGCCGGAGCGCCGAGTCGCACAACAACGCCCTGTGATGGCGTCGGAGCCGTGGGATAAAGTTCTTTGCGGAACGTTTGATCCAGGCCTGGATTCACGCGACTCTGAGCGTCACCGGCGCGCTGCTTGAAAATGCCGGCTTAGTGTGGAGCAAGTGATGCCGGCATTGGAACGGGCAATAGAAGCGTTGATCTTTGCGAGCCGATGGATCCTGGCTCCTTTTTTCCTTGGCCTTCTGGTGGCGATGGTCGTGTTGCTCTTCAAGTTCATGAAGGAGCTGCTGGACCTCGTCCTCAATATCTGGACGACCTCTCGAGCGATGAGGCACGCGAGCTCAACGAGATCGCGGCGAAGTTCGGATCGGTCGATGCCCGCGAGGCCGACGACGCGTTCGAGCAGGGAGCCTGGGTCGAGCGGCTTTACGAGATCATCCCGGCGGAGATGACGTTGAGCAGCTTCATCGAGACGCGGTGCGCCCGCACCTTCCGCAGCGCGCGGCAGTACCGGCAGGTCCACCAGAATCTCTCGGCGCACCGCAAGACCGCGGTCGCGCTGCGCGTCCATCCGACGACGCTGATCGAGCTTGCGGCGGGCACGGTGAGCCCGGAGCAGATCGCGACGGTGTTCGAGATGTACCGCGCGGAAAAGCGCCCGTCGGTCTCGGCGGTCAAGAAGTACCTGAAGAGCGGCATGCCCGGCGCGGACGGCACTGACGCGAACGGCCCCGTCGATTCCGGCGGCGGTGGGGGATTGGGGGCAAAGGCGCGAGAACGTGTCTCGGCCGACGCCAAACGGTTCGTCACGATCCTGGTCGCAATCGGGAACGTAGCGTTCAAAGCGCTCGAAACGCACAAAGGCAAGGACCACAAGATCCGCAGCATCCTTGCGAAGGCCTTGCCGAACGAGGCGCGGCTTGCCCGGGCAATCCTGCTCACCATGATCTCGTCGCCGAACGCTCCGGCGGGGTCCGAGTTCATCACCGTCGAGGTCGACCGGTCGGGCCGCTGGGGCGCGGTCGAGAAGATGCTCGAGATGCTGTCGAACCCGAAGGCCTACCCGCAGGGGCGTGATGCGACCATCTGGATCGCCGAACAGGTGTTGCCGGCGATCTCCTGGGCGATCGGCAAGGATCCGAGCTGGCGCAGCGATCTCGCGCGTAAATCGGTCGCCGCCCCGGCGTTCGATGCAGGCGACGCGCTGGCAGACGGCTTGGCGGACGATGGCGGCGAGGCCGAAGTCGAAACGCCGATGCCCGAGCCGCTGGCCCAGCTTGCGACGGTCGGCGGCGACAACGTCATCGACTTCGAACCGCAATCGCCGCGCCCACGCTAAGGCGCGCCGGCCGCGTTGCCCTGAAGTCCAAGCCCCCGCCGGAAAACGGCGGGGGTTTTTCTTGCCCGGCGCGCTCGGGCTTGCTGGCGATCCCAATGAACGCGATTGAGATCAGGATCCGGGTTGGCGTTGCGGTTGTGTTTGCTCGAGCTTCGTGCGGCCATCGCGTCACTCGGCGGTGCGCGGTGGACGGCAACGGTTCCCGATCGAAGTCGCGGGCCCCCTATCACTTGGGAGCCCCGCATTAACCAACAACCGGCTTTGAGCCCCAGGGGCCCCTTGAGCCCGATGCTCGCGCCGGTCATGTATGGGGCGTGGACGGCGACGCCAATTGCGGTTCACGCAATCAGCGGCCCGAGCCGGCGCGCCAACGCCGATCCCGGGCCTGACCCTCAACCTCAACAGACGAGGAATCGGGCTATGAGTATCTCTAACGGACGCGCTGCGTCCGACCAAGCGGCGCGTGCCGCCAGCAACCATTCCGTCAACCCCGCGCGCCTCGGTCTCGACCGACCCGGCTCCGACAACGGCAGGGCGGTCCCGTCCGATCGTCCATGGCATCGGCTGGATGCGGGCCAGCTGAACGAGGCCTTCGATCGCCTGATCGACAAGACGGTGACGGCCGCCGCATCGCCAGCGGCGACCGACCAGCTTGATCTGACCTTCGGCTCGCTCGGCTCGATCGCGTCGTTCATTCATTCGGCTCACTGCCATGACGGTCTGATGCTTCAAGCCGGGCTGGCACTGATCACGGCGATGCATCCGGACCTGACCGTCCTGACGCGCGACGTCGAGCTTCCGATCACCGAGGCCGCACAGGCCCTGATCGCCCGCAACCGGCCGACCGAGCTCTCCGGCATCCGGCTTGCTGCCGAGGTCTTTGCCCGTGAGCATTACAAGGCCGATCTCGTCATCGTCGACGAGGCACGACGCTATGCGGTCGTCTGCGACGTCAAGCGGTCGATCGCTTCCTATAACGCCGCCAAGCTCGGGCGGCTGAAGGCCAAGCTCCTCGCTTGCGCCGTCGTCGCGCCCGATCATTTGCGCAGCCGTCACCAGATCGATGGGGTGCGGATCTGCCATGCCGCGATCCTCGATCTGTCCGGCCATACCGATCTGTCCGACCCGGACGTGTTCGGCATTGACGCGCTTGACGCATTCCTGCGCATCGAGGGGGCTGGTGCCGCACTGCGGGATCTGAAGCGCCGGTTCGGCGCGGCGGTTCAGGCGGTCTTGGTCGACCGGTTGCGGACGGCCTATCCCACGGCAATGGGTTCTGATCGTCTGGAAGCGGTTGCTGGCAGGTCCGGTTTACGTGACCTCCGTGAACGGGCGTCGGCCATGGATGCCGCGCCGGATGCCGATCGCGATGACGGACCTGACGACATGGACGCCGATGGATCTGCATCGAGCGACGTCATCGCGGACACCGGGCTTCCGGATGGACCATCCGATGCTCGTGCCCAACGCATGCTGGCGATGATGCCGGTAATCTCGGTCGCGCTCGCGCGCCCGGCGGCCGGCACGGCCTGACGCCGCCGGCCGCGGCCCCCGACCCCATCACCTATTTCCTCTTCGCTGACGCCGGGCGCTCTGCCGCGGCGTGGAAAGGTCTTGTCCTCATGACGTCCATCGACGCCAACTTCCTGTCCACTCTTCACAGCGGGTCAGTTCCGGATCTGCCGCCGGCAGCGCCGCGCCGCGGCTTGCCGTTTGCCCTTCCGCGGCTCGCCCTCGGCCCGGTGCGGAAATCGATTGCCACCGCCAGCGATGATACCGATCCGTCCGGCTCGACCCTGTCGACCAGTGCCAACGACAATGCCAGCGATGCGGCGATCCTGCGCGCCCGCGGCGACGCCCCTGCCGTCGTCATCGGCCTTGCGTTGCGCCATGCACGCTTCGTCACTGGCGACGTGCCATTCGCGATCGTCTGCGCCTTGAATCGCCATGCAAGCGCCGGCGATGGCGCGGCCCGGGCGACGCTCGACATGCTCCAGCGCCGGATCGAGCGGCGTCAGCAGGACCAACGCGATCGCTACGTGGCAATCGGTCTGCGCCGCCATCCGGTTCTCAAAGTGAAGGTCGCCAGGCCGCGCCTGCAAGTCGTACGCCCTGACGAAACCGGGGGGGCCGGCCGATGAAGACGGTAACGCTGCGCCTTGCCCGCCGGCTCGCCTCGCTCGTCGAACTGCGCGACGTGCAGCGCGCGGTCATCAACGATGCGTTCGGAGCCTACACCTGGATCGAGGAGATCGAGCCGGACGACGTCGATCTGAAGCTCGTTGCGACCACGCGCCGGAAAGAAGCGGCGCGGCGCACGACGATCAGCGCCTTCCACCCGGGACCCTCGGACGTCGATCCGATCGCTGAGCGACGATATCCTCATGACCGCGTCCATCCCGTTGGCCGCGACCTCGACATCGGCGAACTCGCGGTCTGCCTGATGATGATGCCGGCCTTGAAGCGATTAGGAGCGCGCAATCTTCTGGCCGCGCTCCACCGCGTCCAGCCCGTTATTGCGGTCCATGGTGCAGTCCGCGGCTTCGAACGCCGTTTTGCCGGCATGCTAGACGAGATGCTGCGCGTGCCGCGGGTGAAGATGCGCATCCTGACCATCGACAGTCCGAACAAGCTGGACGCATCGATCAGGAGTCTCGACACGACACTGCCGGTCCTCAACATCCAGTCGTCGGCCTTTAGCGATGATGCGCCAGCAGCGCTTCGCAAGTGTCTTGCAAAGGCCATGCGCGAGCGCATGCCGATCGTCGTCACCGGGGACATGCCGCCCGTCGATCTGCCCGCCCGCGTTACGGTCGTCCTGGACCTGACGCTGCAGGCCGCGCCGCTCGACTGGCCGATGCTTGCTGAACTGATCGACGCCAAGACCGCCATCGATACCAGCGCGGTCCTGACTGCGGTTGCAGCCTATCCTATGGATCTCACTGCTCTGTCGCTCGATGACCTCGCAATGGCGATCCGGCCCGGTCACGACCTCGCGACGATTCTCGCGCGGTTGCAGGTTCTCGCCACGGCCAGCGCCGCAGAGCCTGCCGAGGACGAGGACGATGAGACGAAGTCGAAGGATGGACGCTCAAGCACATCGACCTGGCGGCGCAATCGCAACGGCACCGCCGGGACCGGCTCGACGCGGATCGATCCGCAGCCCGTTCCGGCAGCGGGGGACGTCTCAAGTCCGTCCGGGGCGGATCATGCTTCTGCCGTGCTAAAGCCCGTCGCTGGCGAGGGCCATACGGTCCCGGCCGAGGTCCGCCGTGACGTCCCTGCCGTTCCGGCTGCGCCGAACGTCACAGAAGATGCACTCATGGATGTCGGTTCGACTGAGGTGGGCGCGGAGACCATTGCGCCAGCTGCCGCTAACGATCAACCGGCGCGCCCGCCAACGAAGCGTCCAGCTCCCGTCGTGACAGTCGAGACGCGGGCCGGATACGGCGAGGCGCGCCACTGGGCATTGAACCTCAAAACCGATCTCGCGTTGTGGCGCACCGGAACGGTTCCTTGGTCGGACCTCTCGACAAAGCTCCTGCTGTCGGGACCGCCCGGCACGGGCAAGACGACCTTCGCCCGCGCGCTCGGCAACACGCTGCAACTGCCGGTCTTCGCGACCTCGGTCGCCACTTGGCTCGAAGCGTCGCATTTGGGCGACGTCCTTGGCCGCATGCGCGACTGCTTCGCCGAAGTCCAGGCGGCACGTCCCTGCATCCTCTTCATCGACGAGATCGACGGCATCGGCCGGCGGCAGGACCAGGCGCGCGAGTATGCGGACTACTGGAACGCGATCGTCAACAAGGCGCTCGAGCTGATGGACGGCGCGTTGAAATCCGACGGCATCATCATCGTCGGGGCGACCAACCGGCCGGGGGACATCGAGCCGGCGCTGCGCCGCTCCGGCCGGCTCGAAACGCACATCGTCATTCCGAAGCCGGACATGCATGCGCTCAAGACCATCATCGCGTTCCATCTCGGCGACGACCTCGACGGCGTTGCGGCAACGATGCCGTCGGCGGAGGCCTCGGCCGCGGAGCCTGCCGGTGATCAGGACCGCAGGCGAGATCCATCGGAATCCATGGATCAGCAGCGCGACCAAACTGAGCCTGGGAGTGAGACACCTGCACAGCCTGGAGCGGCCTCGACAGGTGACGACCGCTCGCCGTCGCGCAACCGCAAGCGTCCCCGCGCATCGAGCGAGACGCGCGCCGCCGCAATCGACGGTCCGGACCGGACCGTCATTGTCGAAGGTGGAGTCTACGCAGGTAAGTCGGACCACCCTGGCAAGGCCGGGGCAGGGGAGGGCACGGAAACGTCTGATGGACCCGCCGGCGAGCCAGGTGCGTCCACGGCATCGAAGCGGCAGATGTCGCGAACGCTGGGCGCACGCGTCTCCACGCGCACTTTCGATCCGCCGGACCCGGGCCAGACGAAACCAGGCATCGGCGACCGACAGCACATCCTGCGCGCTCATGCGCTGCGGCTATTGGCGCGCACCGCACGCGGCATGACGGGCGCGGACGTCGAGCGCGCGATCCGCGAGGAACGCCAGCGCTGCCGCCGGGCCCAGATCGCGATGACGTTCAATGAGGTCCGTGATGCCCTGCGCGGCGACCGCGCCAACCATTCCGATGTGCTGCGCAGGCAGATGGCGATCCATGAAGCCGGCCATGCCGTCGTCGCCAGAGCCTTGAAGCTCGGTATCCAGGTCGACCTGACAATCGACGACGCCGAGGGCGGCGAGTCGCGCCTTGCGGCCAACATGGGCGACATCCAGACGGAACGACGGATGACCGACGTCTTGACGATGCTTCTCGCCGGCCGTGCCGCAGAAATGGTTCATGACCTGCAGCCGCTTGCCGGCTCCGGGATGATCGACGGCAGCGACCTGCAGATCGCGACCCGGCTTGCACTCGATCTCGAATGCCGCGGCGGCTACTCCGAACGAACGCCGCTGCTTTATGTCGATCCGGCCTCGACCAACGCGCTCCATTCGGCGCGTCCGGATGCGTATCAGAGGGCCAATGCGCGCCTGGAAAAGGCTCTTGGCCGGGCGAAGCGACTGATCGACTGGGCTCGCCCGGCGCATGCGGCGCGCACCAAGCAGTTGCTTGTCTACGGCACGCTCGACGGAGCCGAGGTCGACGCAATCCTCGAGCCGCTGCTGGAGACGGAGGAATGGGAGCAGGACGAGGGTGAGCGCCGACGGTGAGAGCTAATGGGGAGGGGCAATGGGGGTGTCGTTGGATCGCATCGGAGCTCGAGCGCGTGTCGGGAACAGCGATTCACGATCGGGCGATGGCGATTCAGGATCCCGGGGGATCGATTCCGATCCGCATCCGTCCGATTCCAGGATCACCGTCCGCCGATTCCGGATTCAGAATCAGCGATTCCGACCTGCGGGATCGCGAGTCCGGGATCCATATCCGCGTTACATGACCGCAGATTTGCGATTCAGATGCGCGCTCGCCACCAGCCGACCTGGCGGGCCTCGGTCTCGCTGCAGAACCAGCGCTCGCTGTATTGCGATGAGATGCGCGTTCGCGGGTAATACTTCTGCTCGGGCACATGGTAGATGCGCTCGCCGGTGTCGATGCTGATGTTCCCCTTGATGGTGCAGCCGCTGCCGGGAAGCGCGGCCCGGGCCGACGACCACATCGATCCGGACGGCGCGAAGGACGACAGGTCGGTCGTATAGCCGGCCCCGGCCGCGCCGCCGATCATCAGGACGATCGGCAGGAGCGGCAAAGACGGTCGTGGGTGGCGTCGCGCGCGGCCCATGCGGCGAGCATGCGCGTCAGGTGTCGCCGTCCGTCTTCGCGCTGCATTCGCATTTGCTTCAATGTGCGCAGAAGCCGAAACAGATCATCTTGGGTGCGCTGGATGTGCCGCGACGTCGAGCCGACGTGCCGGGACATCGCCCGACATCATCGCAAGGCAGATCGAATTGCCGCAATTTGCCTTGATGCGATTCCGGTTTCCATTTTTGCGATTCAGAAGTCGAAAGCCGCGTTGCCGAACGCCAGATGCGCGTTGTTTCGCAAACGGCGTTTGCGATTGTGGGGTTCTCAGGGCAAGAACGCCGGATGCGCGCGGGCAGGGAGCTGGCGACCTATCTGGACCGATCTCACCATGCCCCGGAAATCGATTTCCACCAGAAACGACGAGCAGCGCGAGCGCCAAGCCGATCTGCGGCGGCGCAACCGCGAGAAGCGACGCCCGACCCGCGACGACGTTGCCCGCATCGTTTTGTGGCAGGTCATCACCCGCGTCCACGAGAAGGAAATGCCGAAGGCCTGGGAGCGGATTGCGGACGGGATTATCGACCAGCTCGCCGAACAGGGCTTCGACACCCGCGAGAGCGAACTGGTGATCGAGGATCTGGTGCAGCGCTACACCAGCGGGCGCGGCGGGTTCCGGCGCAAGACGCATCTGAGTACTCGGCAGGCTGCTGATGACGAGGACAACGGTGGCGACTGAGGTTGCGAGCGTGCTGCAGTCCCTGATGCCAGTCTCCGGCCCGTGTTGTGGGGGGCAGAATAATGCGGCGCTTTCGTTGATCGAGGGGAGCGTTCGCGGTCCGATCGGCGGCATCGCAGGCCAGCACCGACCCCGTTGCGGCAAACTCCGTTTGGCAGATCAAGGCGCTCGTCCCCCCGTTACTCCATAAAACGCCGTTTCCCGAGGAATCGAAATCGACCAATATGGAATCGGAAAAATTGGGAGTTTCGCGGCGAGCGACGGAACCGATCTCCCTAAGTTCGTCCGACCAGTCCAGGAACGAGTCCTCTGCTTCCTTAGTCGGTTGACCAGAGACACTGACCTTCTTCCAGATTCGACCAGGTCCGTCGATCACTGACATGCTCCCGGATCGGGACTGCCCGACTAATCTAGCGCGCAATAAAACAGGACAGGCTTTCGCAACCTAATGTTCATGATCACCGGCTACGCGAGATATGCATCGCGGCGAAGAAAGGTCATCACTTGGGAAAACGCGTTTCTCCACGGCTCCGTGTTCAAAAGGCTAATGGCGACCGCGGGGCGGAAAGTTCCGATCCTTTGGAAACAGACGCGATTGACATGCGGTTGTTTCTCGTACCGCTACAAGATGTGAAGCCTGGGAAGCACTACGAGGTGCGGTTCAAGCACCGGAAAACATGGCGCACAGCTTTCAAATGGGGAAAGCTCTGGCTTGCAAATGACGATCTGGTGGGGCGGGTCGAAAATACTGCGGAAGTGCGCGCACCGAAGCGAAACGTACTGGCAATGATCGACCAGCTCGCAGAAAGGATGGCTCGACCGGAGGAGAGCGGCGATGAGCCAGGCGTCAAGCAATATTATGTCGATCGTGACGTAATGGACAGCGTCGGCGCGCTGCTTGGATCCGAGGGGTTTCATGAAGCGAACGTTCCGGCCCATCTGACGGCGGCTTGTCGAGCAATTCGTCTGGCGGGGGCGCATAAAGCTATGCCGTCGACACCTTACTCTGAAATCGTCGTCGGGTATCGAGTGACCGACGCAACCGGCGATACCTTATTTGAAAGCCTTGAGTTAGAGGAAGCGCTGTCCTACGCCCAGGAAGACGATAGACTTGATAGCTCCGCTGTCGGTGTCGTCTTTGCAGACGGGTCCGTGCGCCACGGGCACATATTGTCTTCGCGTCCCTGGTCCAAATACTTTGAATGAAGTTGCATAAAATTCCAGAGCAAAATCTAAAAGTGCGCCAGAACGAAAGCGGGTGATATCTGCATTCGTTGATGCAAGCGCGCTTGATCGAAAGGCGTCCGCCGGAGTCGAGCGGCTGGATGCGGGGCGCATGCGCTTCTCGACCAGCTTGGCAACAAGGAAGCCTATCCGCCGGTCAAACAACTTCGGACCTGGATCGAGAGCGAGGTGTTGGTGACGCTGGAATGGATGACGGCAAAGGGTGTCCGCCCGCCGCTTGCGGCTCGCGCAATCGACGCGGCCGCCTCACTGGACGGCGAAGCAAAGCGCCGAAACGGGGCCAACGCCGGGAACGCTCATCTGTTGCCGGCAGACCTTCTCCGTGCGGGGCAATGTCGAGAACCTGCTTCGTCAGACGCCCGAGCTCCTTGAGCATCGTGGCCAGGATCGTCACCAGCGGCTCGACCATCGCCATCGCTGTGGCGTCAAGCTCGGCTAGCTCGCGTCACCCGCCCCGCGAAGGCGGTGCGCGACGGCAGGCCGAGTTGACGCCGGCCTCGCGCAGCGTGGCGCGCACGCCTATTTTGATATTGCGACACGCAACCTTAATCTATATCCGCAGCTCTTGGCCGGATCGGCCGCACGCCGGACGGACAGACAGATTCACCCTTGCATCTGTCGAGCGTGTCCCGCGCCTGGCAGTGGCGCGCGAACCGACCCCAGCCCCCGGCGTAGTAGGATGTCCAGGACGCGAATGTCGGAGGATAGGCTGTGTGGCCGCCGCCGCCTTGCAATGAGCATGATTTCCGGCAGGGTTGACAAGCACAGGCGCTGGTTTCGACCCGATCGGCGCATCGCAGAAGAGTGCCGCACACATCTCGTCCGACCCTGACACAGATTATCTGCATTCGACTCGATTTGCCGAGACGGGGATCGACGTCACCGCGATCTCGATCGATTGTCCGGCAATGCAATATGAGTTGCCGGCACAGTATCCTGCATCATCTCGATTTGGATTGATTTACCGTCCGGCGATTCCAGACCTCAGTTCAGCGTTGCCGGAGCGAAGATTGGCGTTGCATCTTCCAGCACTTGTGATTCTTTTGCGAACGGCGTTTGCGTTCCCGGTCAGGTCAGGCATGCTGGCAGGAGAGAATACGATTTTAAGGCAACAGGAGATGAGCGTGGTGCGGAAACCCGATTGCTGAGCGCAATGAAAAGCAGCGCCTGCGCTAGGCGGACCTGCGTCGCCGCAACAAGGAAAAAGCGCCGCCCGACGCGCGAAGACGTCGCCCGGATCGCGCGGCGGCAGGTGATCCCGCAGGTTCATCGCAAGGAGAAGAGGCAGGTCTGGACCGGATCGTCGACGGCATCGTGGAGGATCTTGTCGATCAAAGGTTCGATGAACGCGAGAGCGAACTGGTCATGGAAGATCTCGTCCAGCGTTATACACCGAGCGGCCGCGGCGGCTTTCGCAGGAAGATCTACCTGATGAAAACGCCTTAGGAAGAAGAACAGGGCGGTCGGGCGATCCACCCCATGCGGGGCCTTCGCCATGTCGTTCTGGATGGGGTCGCAATCGCGTAAGTCCGATGCCTGATCCGCCTAATCCGGCGGCGCATCGCAAACAGCGTTTGCATAAAAGCACGGGGTCTCCCCCCGTTACTCCATAAAACGACGTCGCGGAAGAATCGCGGAAATTGAGCCATGATTGGCGCTCCTGCCGCGAAGTGTGTACCATTTTCTCAATCGTGTCGTTGGATCAGCAGCCGGATGACACCGCCGCTGACAAACACGCGCACGATGTTCAGCTTAAATTATGAAAACGCATTGTAATCCGATGCGGGCAGTGTCACCGCTCGATACGCAGCGGCAACCAACAGAGGTCTACGGTGGGGCGACGTCACATTCCAAAGCAGCAGTCTGGCGTTCTTTCGCAGGAGGACAACCAATTACTAGACCAGATGTGGAAAGAGCGCATGTCGTATGTGGAGGAGACCTACCGGACGGGCGTCATCCCCGTCGCTCTCCGTTTGCTCGCATGCCCAGAGGAAATACTGGGAACGCCGGGTCATGAATTGCAGATCGTGTTCGAGCCGACGGGAGATCAGGGCGACACCATCATTTTCCACGAGTGCATCGCAGGCGAGACATTCGAGATCGAAGACTTCATGGCCTTGGTGGGCGTTTGCGACGGGGGCGTTTCCAGTCATCTGATCGCTTGCGTCCTGCTTTCGCCCGCCGGCGTGAAATCCCTCACGGAGTGGTACGTATCCGGTGATCCCGCTGGGGCATGTCTACGTGAGGATATCGCCAACCTCGCCACTAAGCTCGGTTCTGAAAAGGACTACCGCCGCGCGGTGCTGCCCGACTGAAATTAGACCGCTTCATACCGTCCCACCAACCCACAGCTTACTCCCGCTGGATAATCCAGTCGCCTTGTCGATGGCATCGCACCATGAAGAATGATGGCGATGACCCGGTCTATATGAAGCGTGTCGATCCGACGCAGAACATGCGTCGGTTCTACGCGCTCACAATCCAGCCGACATTGTTCGGCGGCGCATCCGTTATCCGGAACTGGGGTCGGATCGCAACGAACGGGCGATCGATGATGGAAACCTACGATCGGCGCGGCGACGCGGCCGCAGCGCTGCTGCGGCTCCTTCGACAGAAACAACGGCGCGGCTATCGCGACGCCGACGCCAGATAGGCCAGAACGCCGCAACGCCACGTTGAACCGCGCCCTATGATATTTCCGGTGGATGCCCGGTCGCGACCGGCGAATAGGCTTTTCACGGCGTCAGGTTCATTGTCATAATCGGAGGCAACCTCATAAGGCAGAAGGCAATCCATTCATGACGACGACAAACGAGATCGCCGACAAAATCGCGGCGGAACAGGGCCTGACCAAGTCTCAGACCAAGGTGATCGTGGAAAGCGTGCTGAAACAGATCGCCGACGCGGCGAAGAGCGGCGCGGAAACGAGCCTGCCGGGTTTTGGCAAGTTCAAGATCAAGGAAACGCCAGCGCGCGAGGGCCGCAATCCATCGACGGGAGCGGCGATCAAGATCGCGGCTTCGAAGAAGTTGACCTTTGCGCCGGCCAAAGCCGTCAAGGACGCCCTGAACGGGTGAACTAGCGGCCGATCAATAGACGGACTGGCGCTGAGGCGCCGGCTCGAGCTGGCAAGCAACACGGTCGTAGTTCACCTAAAAATAACGCGAAAAGCTGGCATATGCGCAATGTCGATTTCCACGCCGCCACCGGTCCCGGCGGCGGGGCGGAGGCGACCAATGCGGCCCCGGGGGAAGAAAAGGCGTTCCGCTTCAAGGCGCTAAATCCGGGCATCAATGTTTATCATTGCGCCGTGCCGCCGGTCGCCATGCACATCGCCAACGACATGTACGCGATGATCCTGGCCGAGCCGGAAGGAGAGCTTGACCCGGTCGACCACGAATGTATCAGCGGCCCTCGTCGATCCTTGGAAGGAACCAGGTTAGAAGTCCCGCCAAGGGCAGAAAAGAGCAGATCCGATAGATCGCCTCGACGCCGTAGCTGTCGGCCAGACCACCGAGTATTGCCGCGGCGATGCCACCCAATCCGAAGTTCAGCCCGTAGAACAATCCGCCGATCAGCCCGATGCGGTTGGGGAGGAGTTCGATCGCGTAGATCAGTATAGAGGCGAATGCGCTGGCCATGATCAGGTTGATCAGGACCGTCAGAACGCCCGTCCAGAACAGGTCGGCATAGGGCAGGATCAGGGTCAGCGGCAAAGGTCCCAGCACCGATATCCAGATCACGCGATAGCGCCCGATCCTGTCGCCGAGGATGCCGCCGATCAGCACGCCGATCGCGGCAGCCGCCAGAAAGATGAAAAGCATCATCTGCGCGGAGGGGATCGAAAGGCCGAACCGTTCCATCAGGTAGAATGTGTAGAACGTCCGGAAGCTTTCGTTATAGGCGTTCTTGGAAAACGTCAGCAGGGTGAGGACGGTAAGGCCAATGCCGACGGTCAAAGGCGCATGGCGGATGTAGGAACGCCCATCCTTTTTTCCGGCAGAGCGCATCGCGGCGAATTCCGCGCTGATCTGGCGCTGCTTGCTCCCGATCCACGTCAGCAACATCATTGCCGCAAGGGCGGCGGCGGCGAACCAGGCAAGGCTCGGCTGGCCCAGCGGCACGATGATGAGCGCCGCGAAGACCGGGCCGAGCGCGCCGCCCGCCTGTCCGCCGACTTGAAAGATGCCCTGCGCCAGCCCTTGCCGGCCGCCGGCGGCGTAGCGGGCCATGCGGGTCGCTTCCGGGTGGAAGATGGAGGATCCGATGCCGATGAGGGCTACCGAAACGAGAATGCCCCCGTAGCTTTGCGCAAAGGCGAGGCTGACCAGCCCCGACAGGGTGAACATCATCCCCACGACGGGCGAATAGGGGGTCGGATGCTTGTCCGTCACCATGCCCATCACCGGCTGCAGCAACGACCCGGCGATCTGGAAGGTCAGGGTGATCATCCCGATCTGGACGAAATCCAGCGCGTAGGCTTTCTGCAGGATCGGGTAGGCAGCCGGGATCAGCGACTGCATCAGGTCGTTGAGAAGATGCGTCAGTCCAAGCATGACCAGAACTGCCATATGGGTTCTGGAGCGGCCAGCAGAGATGGCGGTGGTCGTCATAGGGGTCTTTTCGTTTCCGGCGGTCGCCGCGGCGACATTTGGAAGCAGCTACATCAATGTCTTTTAGACATACGGAGCCGCAACGCGCATGTGCAACCTAGTTTCTTCCGTTGCACCAACCGAAAACGATGGTTGCCCGCCACCGCAAGGGCCCGGCGTTCCCAGCGGAGTTGTCCGCCAGACTCGCGGATAATCGGCTATGGGTCCGCAACCTCTTGACTTTGCCGCTGCCGTCGCCGACCTTCATGCACATGTACGAAACAAAGCGCCATCTCCTTGCTCTTCACAAGGTGTGTCCCATCGCAGGACACTGACCCCGGCCCGGTAGCGTCGCGCCCCGGCCGTGGGATACTGGCCTTTCAGCCTTGAATTCAGAGTGCGACCGGCGACATCCGATTCCCATAATTCGCGCAGCCGTAGCGACGACGACGCGCGTCCGGGCCGGCCAGCAATGACAGGTCCAGCAATGGCAACCGAATCCAGACGACAGCGCAAACCCGCCATCACGATAACGCGGACCGATCATGACCGGCTTTCCCGTTTGGCGGAGTCAGTTCCCGAAGCGAACGCTGCGGTCGCGGACCAGCTCTTTCGGGAACTGGACCGCGCCCGCGTCGTCGCCGACGACCGCATCGCGGCCGACGTCGTCCGCATGGGCTCCCGCCTGCGCTTCACGTCGGTTGTCGGCGAGGACCGCACCGTAACCCTCGTCTTCCCCGGCGAGGCGGACATCGCCGCGGGCAGGATTTCGGTTCTGACGCCGATCGGCGTCGCGTTGATCGGGGTGTCCGCCGGCCAGTCCATCGACTGGATCGCGCGGGACGGGCGCACGCACCGCCTGAAAGTGGAAAGCGTCGACGATGCGCGCACGAACGCTCGCGGCGAGGAGCGCGCGCCGACATGACGCGAACGGGACCGACTTGTCGCCTCGCCCTGTCGGGAGGTTGCCTTCTCGCAGGATCGTAGCCCCTGCACCGCATTACGCGGGCAGGGGAGTCTCCAAGCCGTATCACGCACGCGCTCCTCGATCAGGAGCTATGGAGAACTGCGATGTCGACCGAAAACTGTATTCTCACCACCAAGGACTTCACGATCCTCGAGGTGATGCGGGACCGACGTGTCGGTACCGATGATCCGCTCACGCCAATTCTTGAGCGCAAGCTCGCGACCGCTACGGTGATGTTTCGTGAGGACATTCCCGCAGACGTCGCAACCTTGAGCAGCCGCGTCACTTTCAGCGTCGACGGGCGCGATCCCGACACGCGGGTGATCTCGCACGACCAGATGGCCGCTTCCGTCGGCATGTTCCTGCCCATCACGTCGGTTCGGGGCCTGGCGCTCCTGGGACTTCGCGAGGGCCAGACGTTCCGCGTGACGACGCGCGAGGTCCGATCTGAGGATGTTCTTCTGGAGAAAGTCCAGTACCAACCCGAGGCAGCCAGACGACAGAAGGAGACCCTGAGGGGCCAATCGCCGCGAAAGCCCACGTTCAAGCTCATACGCGGTGCGCTCTACGACAACGCGCGTCCGAACGCCGACTTTCATGGTCCGGATCCTTCCGCCGCATAACGTTTACCGTCGCCGCGAGGGGCGCGGTTCTCCGGACATCCCGTTCCTCCCGCGGCGATTTCTCGCGGACAAAAGGGTATTCGATGAAGGTGCTTGTGCTTGGGGCCGGCGTCATCGGCGTGACGACCGCCTATTGTCCTGCCAGATCGGGTCATGAGGTCGAACTCGTCGAGCGTCGCGACGGGCCGGGGGCCGAAACGAGCTTCGCCAATGCCGGGCAGATCTCGCCCGGCTATTCGTCTCCCTCGGCCGGGCCGGGCGTTCCGCTGAAAGCGCTGAAATGGCTGAAGATGAAGCATGTACCCCTCGTCATCCGTCCGCGTGCCGATCCGGCCATGTGGACGTGGCTGTTTCGAATGCTGCGCAACTGCACGGCGCGGCGCTATGCGGTCAACAAAGCCCGCATAGCGCCGCTGGCGGAGTACAGTCGGGATCCCTTGCGCGAATTGCGCGCCGAGACCGGCATCACCTACGACGAACGCAGTCTGGGCACGCTGCAATTGTTCCGGACGCGCAAACAGCTCGACGACGTCGCCAAGGATGTGGAGGTCCTCAGACAGTTCGGCGTCCCTGATGCGGGGTTCTTGGCGAAAAAAGAAAAATCGCCTGGACATGTAGCGAGCTTCGTCCATGCAAAGTCATCGCTCGATGAGATCGACGACGCCGTTGTTTTCTTTTGACGCTGGGGTATCTCAGTCGGCGCGCAAGTTGACGGCCTTGGGGCCTTTGCCCATTCGGTCGGGCTCGACGTCAAACTCAATCTTCTGCCCATCAGCCAAGCTGTTGAGGCCGGATGCTTGCACCGCGGAGATATGGACGAAGACGTCCTTGGCGCCGTCATCAAGCGTGATAAAGCCGAAGCCTTTATCGGCATTGAAGAATTTCACGGTTCCAGTTGGCATTGAATGCTCCGATTAACTCACGTCTTGCTAGGTGGTCTGTGCACCGCATGTCCCGAGGGGTGCAGCCGACAATGTGCTGCGTACTGAAATTCAACGTGTAACAACACGTCGGCAACCACTATCGAGCGGTTACGCCATATTGGCAAGCCGACCTACCGCCGAAAAAGCCGTGGATAAGGGCGCAACGAGACGCAACCGCGGAGGACGACCATGCCGCCTGGCGGCGGACTGCCCATGGCGCAGGATTGCGGCGGCCTCCAATCTCGGCAACTATGCGGAGGCACACACGCGAAGCAGATCAGCAACCGTGACGCGATCGTACCTGCGGACTCTATCGCGTTCAGACAGAAGGATCCGAGGCGAGGGAGGCCGCGGTGGCGATCGTCGCAGTGACCTCGTCCCGTGGCCGAAGAGCGGTCAGGATGCGCCAGCGCCACCAATCGCCAGCGCCGACATTGGTGCGATCCAACAGTGACGCGTTCCATGAAGGCGCACTTTGATGCAAAGATCGTGCAGATAGAGCTATAGCTTCTGCCACGGCCGCGGCCAGCCTAAAACGCCCTCCGGTTTTCCAGATCCAGCTTCAACGAACTTCGCGAATGCGATCAGGTGAAGTTCGCCAACAAGAACGTTTAGAGAACATTCTAGACAAGAGCTCAACAAGCCGTCATGATGGCGTATGAGCGATCGCAGCAGATTTCCTGAACGCGTCCTGCCCGATATGGATCTTCAAATCCTTGCGGAGACCGACGGCGCGATGTACGTCTCCGCGAGAATGCGGCGCGCAGCACTGACATCCCGGAATCGGCCGCAAATAGGGTTGCGCGTAACTTTCCGAGACGGACCAGCAACGAAACCGGACGTTTAGCCAGTGCCTAGCTTCTACGAATTTTTCGCCGGCGGCGGAATGGCCCGGGCGGGCCTTGGGCCAGACTGGACCTGCCTCTTCGCCAATGATTTCGACGCCAAGAAGGGCATGGCGTATCAGGCGAATTGGGGCGTCGGCGGCGAACTCAAGGTCGGCGACGTCAACGACGTCCGCGCGCGCGACCTGCCGGGCGTCGCGGACCTCGTCTGGGGATCGTTTCCTTGTCAGGATCTTTCCCTCGCGGGCGGCGGGGCCGGGTTGAAGGGTGAGCGATCCGGCACCTTCTATCCGTTCTGGAACGTCGTGAAGAGCCTGATCGACGACGGACGCGCGCCCAGGATCATCACGCTGGAAAACGTTCTTGGCACGCTGACGTCGCATGGCGGCCAGGATTTCAACGCCATTTGCACGGCGTTGGCGAATTCAGGATACCGCTACGGCGCGCTTGTGGTGAACGCGGCGCTGTTCGTGCCGCAGTCGCGGCCAAGATTGTTCGTGATCGGCGTCCGCGACGACGTCGAGATCGACTCGGCGCTGCTGACCCCCGAGTCCCTGGAGCCGTTTCACACCAAGGGTCTTCGCAAAGCGGCGGCGGGCTTGTCGGATGCAGCTCTAGAAAACCTCGTCTGGTGGAACATGCCGACTCCGCCTCACCGCAACACCACCTTCGCCGACCTCATCGAAGAAGAGCCGACGAGCGTCGTGTGGCGCAGCGCCGCCGATACCCGGCGGCTGCTCTCGATGATGTCGCCGACGAATCTCGCCAAGGTCAACGCCGCCGAGCGTGCCGAGCGGCGCATGGTCGGTTGCGTCTACAAGCGGACGCGGCGCGACGAAAATGGCGGGAAGATCCAACGAGCCGAGGTTCGCTTCGACGATATCGCCGGATGTCTTCGAACGCCCTCTGGGGGATCCAGCCGACAGACGATTCTGGTGGTGGACGGCGCGACCATCCGCTCGCGGTTGATTTCCGCGCGCGAGACGGCTCGTCTGATGGGCTTAAGTGAGGATTATAAGCTGCCCAAGAATTACAACGAGGCGTATCATCTGACCGGCGACGGTGTCGCCGTTCCGGTGGTCCGCCATCTGGCCCATCATCTCCTGGAGCCCTTGCTCGGCGTCGCCGCCACCGAAGGCCGGCAAGCGGCGTGAACGTGATCCAGTTCCGAAGCAAAACGCTGATCTCGGCAAAAACGGCGGACCTACTCGTTGGGAACGATCAGTCATGACGACCGTCCAGCGCGAGACGCTTGCGGCGTTCAACGATCGATACATCGGGCTGTCGAAGGGTTCGCTCTCGCTCGTTCTTATCCTGACGCGGAACGCGAAGCTGAAGACGTTCCCGTTGGATAAAGCCGAGTTCGTGACCGCCAAGGGCGGGCAGGTGGTTGGCCTGGGCGGTCCGGCGGTCAAGAAAATACTCAATGACCATGGCGTGGAGCGCATTCTGTCGAGCGAGGGCGGGCGGACCAGCCGCGGAAATATGGAGCGCATGAACGCCTATCTCGACGTCCTGAACGATCTTCATGCACGAGAAGCGCTCGATCTCGAAGACGCCGAACGCTATTGGGTCGAGCGGTCGCTGGCGTATTTCGACGCGCTTCCCTTCATCTTCAAGCTCGACCCGTCGCGATCGTTGCGCGCCTGCGTCCGCGATCTGCTCGCCCAGGCGGTCGAACGGCAGCGCGAGGTCAGGGGAACCATGTACGCCGGCGCCGTCATGCAACATCTGGTCGGCGCGAAACTCGACCTGATCGCCAAGGGTTCGATTACGCATCATGGTTTCTCGGTCGCTGACGCGCCGTCGAACCGTTCGGGCGACTTCCTGATCGGCGACGTGGCGATCCATGTCACCACCGCGCCTGGCGAGGCCTTGATCCGCAAATGCCAAGCGAACCTTAGCTCCGGGCTGCGGCCGCTCATCGTGACGACGGAAGACGGCGTCGGAGGCGCCAAGGCGCTGTCGAAACAGGCGGCCGTCGACGAGCGCCTCGACGTCATCGAGATCGAGCAGTTCATCGCCACCAACGTCTATGAATGGAGCGGCTTTGAACGAGACGCTCGAACGACGACGGTGAAGGACATAATCGATCGCTACAACGCGATTATCGCCGACTGCGAGAGCGATCCGAGCCTTCGGATCGAATTCGAGGGATGACGGTCGATCCCGTTCGATCCCGCACCATGCGAGCGGTCAAATCGAAGAACACCGCGCCGGAAATGGTCGTGCGCAAACTCATCCACGGGATGGGCTACAGGTTCCGTCTTCATCGCAAGGATCTTCCGGGGTCGCCGGATCTCGTTTTTCCGTCGCGACGGCTGGCGCTGTTCGTGCATGGCTGTTTCTGGCACGGCCATGATTGCAAACGTGGGGCGCGAACTCTGAAGGCCAACACCGAATATTGGACGGCGAAGATCGAGCGCAACCGGGACCGAGATTCCAGAGCGATCCGCGCTCTGGCCCAAAAGGGCTGGCGAACCGGCGTAATCTGGGAATGCGAACTGCGCGACCTTGAACGCCTTCGCGCGACGCTGGTCGGAATGCTCGATACATCATGACGTCGCTTTCGGCCGTTAGGCTGGCGGAGGGGCGCGATGTCGTTGAAAAGCGTCGTGACGGCCCATCGAGAGAGTTCCATAATAAACCACGCGACTAAAAGTGCTCGACCAGGGCCGCGCGGGTGTCCTTGACCTTCTGCCGGGGAAGGACCGAAATGTCCGCGCACGATGCTTCGAGCGCGGGTCGCGACAGGCATGCGAGGAAGTCCTCCGTGCCCATGTTGGGCAGGAAGTCATCGGCGCCAACCACATCGCCAGCCACACGGGAGACAACGCCGCTGTCCGAACGGTTTTCCCTGCACGACAGGACGTCGATCAGGAGCGAGCGCACCGCGACCCGAAGCGTATCCATGTCGAAATCGAGCTTGCCCTCCTGATCGAACAGGCGGGCGGTATGTTCGCCAAGGCCGGCCGCCCCATAATACGAGACGTCGCGCATGCCGGACGCCACCGTCACGTTCTGCCCCGCGAACGCCAGGACCAACAGCGCCATCAACGTGTCGTCCTCGATCGGCGCCCGCGACAGCGCTTCGTGCAGTGCGTCGGTTCGCAGATCACCGATTATCTCGATGCCCTTGCGGGTGACATCGGAGCGGGTCTTCACGACGATCGCAGCATCGTCACCCTCACTGAGCGGCTGCTCGCCCTTTTTGTGCTTCTTCACCTCCGGCATGCGGAAGTGCACCGTCTGCACCTTGCCCTCGCGATCGAGGTAAACGGCCGTATGGTCGGACCTACCCGGCTTGCCATAGACGCGTTCCGCCTTCTTCGGCAGTTCCGGCTGGCCCCAATTGTTGGCCTCGGTGATGACCCCTTTCTTGGGGAGGTTCTGCGTCATCCACTCCTGCTGCGCGCCCAGGAACGCCTCGACGTCGGTGGTATAGCGGCTGTCCTGATCGGCGGGTGCGAACAAATCCTCGACCCAGGCAATGCCGTAGGCCTGCGCGAGCTCGTCGCCAAAGCTCGCGTCTCGGGCATACATGCGGGTCTTCTGCAAGCCCTGCGCCACGCTCCACCAGGAAACCTGAGGATCGGCCTTCGAGGGCTTGTGCTTCTTCCAGACCTCCTTCTGTTCGTTGAGCGAGGCGGAAGCGATGGTACGCAGCTGACTTTCATTGGGCATATCGCCCTTGGCTATCTGGTCGAGCATTGCCGGCAGGACATTGGCGAGCAGACGCAGCTTGCGGATTTGGCGAACCGGCAGAGCCAGAGCGACGGCGATCGCTTCCTCGGTCCAGCCGAGCGCGACCAGGCGCTCGATCGCCCGCCATTGATCGACGGGATTAAGCTGTTCATGCGCAAGCGTTTCGGCGAGCGAGCGCATCGCGCCGCCATCTTCGGCGCGCTCGATCACCAAGACCGCGATCTCTTCAAGCCCTGCGGCAATGGCCTGCTTGACGCGGCGATGGCCGGCATCGATGACGAAGCCGTTGCCGCTGTTCGGTTCCGGTGCAACGACAGGCGGCTGGACGATACCGACAGCGCGGATGGTCGCCAGCAGCAATGCGTCAGCCTGCGGGCTGGACCTGGAACGTCGCGCCTTGTCGGGGTTTCCCTTCAGCGCACGCGGATCGACAAACTTGAGTTCCATGGAAATGCTCCTTACGGGGTTGCCGGACACAGCCAATCGCTGCGTCCTTTCTTGTCTTCTTCTCGAAGACACCCTACGGCCCGCGGAGCGGACGGGCCGGTGCAACTGCGGCCGAGCATCCCTGCCCGGCAGGCCAAGCGGGGCTGACCCTGCGAAGGACGTCGTGGTCGGGATTGCGAGCGGCGCGGTTGAGCGCAAGCGTCATCGGGTCGGCCGATCGGCGAACCGGATTTCCTCTTTCTTCCTTTTCCGCCTTCTTCCCAAATTCAGATTGAATTCCGCTATTTCTGACGCTATATTGCGTCATAATAATTGGCATTCTCAAATGGAGGTAAGCGCCATGGGTCTTGCCCAATATGCTGATGGCGGCCTTTTCTCGCCGCGCAAGATCGCTGAAACCCTGCGCACGACGAGCGAGGAGATCGCCCGCACGGCCGGACTCGGAAAGGATGCGATCCAACGCAAGGATCGCATCGGCTCGGACAAGACGCAACGCCGGCTGCGCGAGATGACAGAGATCGTCAACAAGGTCGAGCCCCGCTTCGGCTCGGCGCTGATGGCCTACGCCTGGTATCGCTCCGAGCCCCTGCCCGGTTTTTCAGGACAAACGGCGATGCAATTGGTCCGTGACGGGCGCGCCGATGACGTGCTCGACTATATCGATGCGGTCGACGCCGGCGTTCACGCATAGTTCGATCGATGCATTTTCGAGGGGAACTCTACCGGGCGCTGAATCCGATCTACGCGCGCGAACCGATGTCGGGACGTGGAGCGGAGTTCTACGGCGGGCGCTTCAATCGGAAAGGCACGCCGGCGCTGTATTCGTCCCTGGCCGTCATGACGGCCCTACGGGAAGCCAATCAGGCCGGCAGCCTGCAGCCGACGACGCTCGTGTCCTATGATGCGGATATCGAGCGCGTTTTCGACAGCCGGAACGATGCGGGTCTGCGCGCGGAGGGGATGGATGCGGCGGCGCTCGCCGATCCGACTTGGCGTGATCAGATGAAGGCGACCGGGGAGGCGAAGACGCAAGCCTTCGCGCAAACACTTTCCGCGGCCGGCTATCATGGGTTGCTGGTCAGAAGCTTCGCCCCGGGAGCGACGGACGACGACCTCAACCTGGTCCTGTGGAAATGGAGCGAGGCGGCTCCCTGCCGTCTCACCTTGATCGACGATGAGAACCGGCTTTCGCGGTAGGCATGGGCGAGTACCAACCCTGATGGACGACACAGGAAAGGCCGATCACGCTCGACGACGCGACCGGCCACCATAAGGTCCATCACGCGGCGATGACGTCAACGCCGGCGGCGCCATCGCCATCCTTCGCGAGGGTCGCCTCGCCCTCCGCAAGCTGACGGCGCTTTTCGGCTAGCTCACTGGCGAAGGCCTCGTCCTCGCCGCGCAACTGATAGGAGGCTTGCCTGCGGCGTGCGTCAGCGAGGCGCTGGCGATAGCGCTCCCGCTCGCCCTCGAAATCGTCGAGCCCATGTTCGAGGCGGGAGATCGCGCCGAGCGGCGTGACGGTCATTGGAAGATCGATCTCGTACTCCGCGCCGGTGCGTATCAGCATGGTGGTGTAGCGGTAGCCATCCTTGCCGAAGCGCTCTCCGTCGAATTCGAGTTCGAAGCCGCCGATGGAGGCGATGACGCTCTCGCCCTGCTGCTGGAGCTGCACCAGGGTCAGGATCTCCTTCATCAGCGCCCGCCCGGCATCCTTACGCCCGGCATAGGATATTCCGGCGACCGTCATAGCGAAGGCCTCGCCGGCGGTCGGAACCAGGCGCTCGATATCCTGGTCGATTTCCGCGATGCGGCGGGTCGAATATTCGATGTCGCGCTCGGCGTCGCGAAGCTGCCGGCGAACGGCGTGCTGATCGTCGATATGGGCGGCGCGCAGGCGTTCCAACCGGGCAATATCAGCTTCGAGCCCCGCCTTCTGCATCAAGCGCTGATCGCCGGACGCAATGGCCTTGGCCATGGCAAACTGGTTGGCCTGCCCTTCGCCGAGATCTTCAAGACGCCGGACAGAGGTGTCGCCCGACAGTGCTGCCGCGATGAATCGGGCCTTGCGCTCGTTGTTCTGCCACATGGTCGCGTCGAGCGAGCCCTCGGTGGCGTAGGCGAAGATATCGACCTCGTCGTGCTGGTTCCCCTGACGCACGATGCGGCCTTCGCGCTGCTCGATCTGCGACGGCAGCCAGGGCACGTCGAGATGGTGGAGCGCCTTCAGCCGCAGCTGCGCGATGACGCCGGTGCCCATCGTCCCGGAACTGCCGATCAGGAAGCGGACACGGCCGGCGCGAACATCGCCGAACAGCCGCTGCTTGGCCTCGGATTTCTTGAAATCCTGCATGAACGCGATCTCGGAGGCCGGTACGCCCATGCGGATCAGCTGGTCGCGGTTCCAACGATAGGCGGAAAAGCCTCTGCTCTTCTCGACGCTGATCGTGCCGAGATCACTGAAGATCATCTGCGCGGCCCCGGGAAGCTCGAACGGCTTGCCGTCGTGGCGGACATAGGCGGTCCCGGCGGTCTCCTTCCAGATATGGAAGGCGTTCGAGATGAGGTTGTTGAGCTTGTTGTCCGGCTCATTATCAGTGTCGGTATCGACCAGGCGCAGGTCGATCGCGGCATGGCGACCATCGGTGATCACGGAGAGCAGGATGTCATCGCCGGGCTCGGGCGGCCGGTCGCGCTTCTCAATCTCCGCGATACGCGCAGCCAGCACCATCTGGTAGTGTTTGAAGGCCTGCGTCGGCTTCGCCGTGATGATCTGCCGCTTACCGGTGGAGATCGCTGGCACCTTCACGAACTGGCAACCGGGGCGGGCCATACGTTTCCGCCATGGGCGGAGCGGTGGGCCTTCACATAGCTGGAGTCGATGGACGCCGACAGCGCAAGCACGCCCTTGGCAACGAGAGCATCCAGGATGCGGCTCCAGAGCAGTCGGCGGGACCAGCGGTTGAAGCGGTTGTAGATGGTTGTGGGCGGACCGTATTCGGCGGGACAGTCCTGCCAGCGGCAGCCGGTCTTCAGCACATGCAGGATGCCGCTGATGACCCGTCGGTCATCGACCCTGCGCGCACCCGGCTGGTTCTTTGGAAAGGTGCGGCTCGATCGCCGTCCACGCCTCGTCGTCCAGCCAGAAAAGCCTGCTCATCCTCGCCTCCGTCGCAAAACGACGGCAGGGAATCTGATTTGCTACAGACCTTCAACAGCATGATTGAGTTTGGACCCTAGCCACTGGACGGTTTTTACTCCGCCCGCACCGACATCACGCCGGCGCTCCAATGGCCCAATTTGTCACCGCCGTGCACATGACGGAACGCTGCGCCTTCTGTCCGACATGCGCGGCTGGCTCTTCGGCATGCTCTTCCCCAAGCTGCCGCTGGCGCGACAGAGCCCGCGCCATGGCGATGTCGTCAGCCGCATGACGGCCGACATCGACGCGCTCAGCACCGCCCTTCTCGTCGTGGTCAGCCCGATGGTCGCCGCACTGGCGATCTGGATCATCATGACCACCGTGCTGGCGATGATCCTGCCGGCGGCGGCTCTTGCCTATGCGGCGTTCTTCGGCATGGCGATCCTCATCATCCCGGCCGGGCTCGTCGTCGCGTCGCGGCGGCGCGGCCGCGACATCGCGCGCCACATGGCCGATCTCAGAAGCGCCGTGCTGGACGGGGTCGACGGGCATGCCGATCTCATCGCCTTCGGCGCGCGCGCACGCTCGATCGACGGTTTCGCGAATCTCGCCGCCGGGCTTGCGGAGACGAGGCGCGGGCTTGCCACGCTCAACGCGCTTGCCTCGTCATCGGTGCAGTTGCTGGGCGGCGCGACGCTGCTCGCCGTACTCTGGTTCGGTCTCGACGCCCATGAATCCGAAGCACTTTCCGGTCCCGTTCTTGTCGGCCTCGTCCTTGCAGCGCTCGGCAGCTTCGAGGCGGCGGCAGGCGTCGTGCGCGGCCTTGCCAAATTCGCGACCGCCGCCGCCAGCGCCGAGCGCCTGCGCGCGCTGGCCGAGGCCGAGCCCCGCATAAGCGATCCGCTGCGTCCGGCGGAGCCGCCGACCCGTTTCGATCTCTCCTTCGAGAAGGTGACATTCTCTTAGAGGGCGGCGAGCCCGTTCTGCGCGATTTCGATCTCGCGCTTGACGAAGGCGAGATGGTCGCGCTCAAGGGGCCGAGCGGGTCGGGCAAGTCGACCG
This sequence comes from Aliihoeflea sp., assembly GCF_052435475.1. Taxonomy (NCBI): domain Bacteria; kingdom Pseudomonadati; phylum Pseudomonadota; class Alphaproteobacteria; order Hyphomicrobiales; family Phyllobacteriaceae; genus Aliihoeflea; species Aliihoeflea sp. The sequence goes on along the minus strand of NZ_JBQVMV010000010.1, from coordinate 92,744 downwards.
TGCTACAACTCGCCTTGCGGCTCTATGACCCGTCCGCCGGCACGATCAGGCTTGGCGGCGTCGATCTGCGCACGCTGCGCCAGGACGACCTCCACCGCTCCATCGCCTTTCTCGACCAGTCCGCGCCGATCTTCCTCGACCGCATTCGCAACAATCTGACCATAGCGAACGAAACGGCCGATGACGCTGCACTTTGGGAAGCGCTTGACCGTGCCCGGATCGGTGATTTCGTGCGCGGCCTGCCGCGTGGGCTTGACACGGTGCTGTGGGAGGCGGGCGCGAGCCTGTCGGCGGGTCAGGCGCGGCGGCTGTGCCTCGCCCGCACGCTGCTGTCGCCCGCGCGCATCGTCGTCCTCGATGAGCCAACCAGTGGTCTCGACCGCGAAAACGAACTCACCTTCCTGAACGACATCCCCCAGGCGCTGGCCGGCCGGACAGTGCTTCTGGCGACCCATGCCGCGATCCCCGATGGACCGATGTGTGTCCGCGAATTGAAGGCGGGGCGACTGGAGGACGCGCGATGACGGCCTCGGATCTGGCGCTGCTGAAGGCCAGCCACCGCAAGCAGCTCGCATTGTGCGCCGAACTGGAAGAGATCGCGGACAATCTTCCCGATCATGTCAACAGACAGCGATGCCTCCATCTCGCCCGTTCGCTCTGCCCGATCATCATGGAGGCGCATGCGCTGGAGGAATGTGCGCTCTTTTCCAAGGTTCATGCTCTCGCGCACACTCTGCCAAATCTCGACATCACCATCGAAAGGCTGCGCTGGGAGCATTTCGAGGATTTGTGCTTCAGCGAGGAATTGCGCGAGGCGCTTCTCGATCTGGGTCGCGCCGACCGACCGATCAACGGCGAGGCGCTCGGCTACATGCTGCGCGGTTTCTTCGAAAGCCTGCGCCGCCACGTCGCCTTCGAGCAAGAAATGCTGATGCCGCTGCTCGACCTCGCCAAATCCGATGCTACCCGCAACGGGCCGGGAGAGCATTGAGATCAGAGATCCCGGCATGGCGGTTGGACGTTGACGGTGAAATCGCGCTGAATAGTAACCTTAGGCGCTGGAGCGCTCAAGCGCCTGATCCAACTGCTCTTTCCGGAATTTCGAACGGCATGGTGGACGCCTCCCGCGACCCCCTAGCCGTTGCGTAGATTTCGCATTGAAATCCCGGTTTGCGACCATCCGCCCGAACCGGGAAAGGACGCCGGCTAGATCAGGCCGGAATGTCCCGTCCGGCCCGCACGGATGGCCGCAAGCATTGCATGTGCACGCCCATGTAAAGCGCTTCCGAAGAAGCATCGACTGGAACTGTCGTCCATGGTTTCACTCGTCGGGATCACGCCGCCAAGACGGCGGCAAGCGCCCATATCCTGCCGCCGGAAAGGCATCTCAACTTCAGGCCGAACGATCAGAGCGGGCTGCGCAGGATGGCCGCGAGGGATTTTCCGCCGGGGATGTCGTCCTTGCGCACGCCCAGCACCTTCGCACCCGTGCGCAGCGCGCGGCCGGCGATCTCGTCCACCACGCCGTAGTTGCGCGCGTCGCCCGCCTCGTTGAAGGTGACCGCGCCGGTCTCCTCGTCGATTATGCCGTCCACCACCTCGTCGATGTCGATCAGAAGCCGGTCGATATTGCCAAAGGTCGCCGCCCGCGCGGCGTTGGAAATGTCGGTGGTTGTGCGGCGTTGTCCCTTGCGGGTGTCGAACAGTGCCCGGAAGTCCGCGATCTGCTCCTCGTAGTAGGCGTCGAGGATCGGGCGCGCAGCGTCTGCGAGGTCGGCGTCGCTGGTTCTGTCGTGGCTTCCGCTGATGGCCTGCGGCAGCGCCGAGATGGAACTCACCGAGCGGAAGATGGCTTCCACCGGCTGTGTCGCGGCGAGGATGAGAGGCACGTCGCTGCCCGCCAGGATCGGGCGAAGCGCCGCGTCGACCTTGCGCACATATTGGGCCAGCCGCACCTTCTGCCCCTCGCTGCCATGGACCCGCCCGCTCGGCGAACGGTCGTTGATGGTCGACTTGCCGACCGCGCTGGCCGCGTCCTTCGGAAGATCCGGCACCTTCACCGTCGCGGCCGGAAGGTCGGGCGAGACCTCCACGAGGCGAACGGCGTTTTCCGAGATCGCCAGCACATGTGCCGCATGCGGGAACGTGATGGCGCGGATCAGCGGCTTGAGATGGAAGCGATCCGAGACCTCGACGATCTGCACGAGCTTGTTGGCCAGCCGGTACGTGCGCAAGGACTCCGGCGTGGCGAAGACGGCGAGGCTGTGGGCCTGATACTTCCAGAACTCGTCGTCGTCGGCAAGATCATGCAGATGCTCCTGCAATGCGGCCAGCTGCCTCTTGTCCGTTCCCGCTTCCTCAAGCTGCCTCACCGCTTCCCTGGCAAGGTTCGCAAGCTTGATGCGGGCCTTCTGGATATCCTGGGTGATCGGCGTCGTCGGGAGATAGATCGACACGCAGACATCGGCGCGAGCGTCGTTCAGGGCGGACAGGTCGCGGGAAGTCGGGACGTCGAGATAAAGCATGGGTAACCTTTCAAGTTCGGTCGATGGCATTGATCCGCCGGTTCCTATACGAAATGGCGCGTGAGACCAACCATGCGCAGGCGATCGCCGGTGCTGCCGGCAGGAAGGAGGGCTCGGGTTGCGACCGGGAGTCCGCACCTCAGATCCATGCCGGCGATCAGACTGACATTGCAATCGGCTCCGGGTTAGGCGATTTCAGATCGCATAGAGCATGCATGGGCGGTGCAATGGACATCTGGGCTGGATTGCTTGGCGGTATCGGGCTGTTTCTGCTCGGCATGCGGCTGATGACCGACGGGGTGACGCGTGCAGCTGGCGAGGCGCTCAAGTCCGGACTCGCGGTAGCGACCAAGTCGCGCCTTCGCGGCCTCGCGGTGGGCATCGGCATCACCGCGATCGTTCAGTCCTCGAGTGCAGTGACGGTGGCCACCATCGGCTTCGCCAATGCAGGACTCCTGACCTTCGCCAGCACGGTTTGGGTGATCTACGGCACCAATGTCGGCAACACCATGACGAGTTGGCTTGTGGCCCTCGTCGGGATCAGGATCGACATCGGCATGCTGGCGCTGCCTGTGCTCGGCTTCGGCATGCTAGGCTGGCTGCTGGCCAAGGGACGGCCGCGCACAGCCGGCGCCGGCGAGGCCTTGGCGGGCTTCGGAGCATTCTTCCTCGGCATCGGCATCCTGCAATCGAGCTTCGCCGATCTCGCCCCGCAGGTGGTGCTGCTCACCGACGCGCTGTCGGGATCCATCTGGGAGCGGCCGGCCTTCCTGCTCGTGGGCATCGTCGTCACCCTGCTCACCCAGTCCTCGAGCGCCACCACCGCCATTGTTCTGACCGCTGCGGCGGGCGGTTCGCTGAGCCTGGAGCAGGCTGCGGCCGCCGTGATCGGCGCAAACATCGGTACCACCTCGACCGCGCTTTTCGCGTCGATCGGCGCGACGAGCACCGCCAGGCGGGTCGCAGGGACCCATGTCGGTTTCAACCTGGTGACCGGCTCGACCGCATTCGTGGCATTGCCGCTGTTGCTGTGGATCAGCATCGCGGTTGCGGGGGGCCGCGACGACATCGCTCTCGTGCTGGCGCTTTTCCATACCGCCTACAGCCTGCTCGGCCTCGCGCTGATGGGTCCGCTGACGCCTTGGTTGGTCCGGATTCTTTCAGCCCGTTTCGAACCTCCGCATAGCGCGCGTCCCGCACCACAGTACCTGGATGCCACGCTTGTCGAGGTGCCGGCCCTTGCCTTGCGGGCACTGGCGCTGGAAATGGATCGCCTCGTGGATGCAAGCTTCGCTCTCGTCCGCGACCAGCTGGCGGGAAAGCCGGCGCGCGCCGAGGGCACGGCGACGGTACTGGTGCTGGGCGAAGCCGTCCGGGAGTATCTGGGAAAGATCAATCTAGCTCAGCTGTCGCCATCCGCGGTCGATGCCCTGTCCGACACGCTGCGAGGTCTCCAGCATCTAGAAGAACTGGCGCAGACGGTCCGCGATCTGCCCGATCCGCCCCAAGAGCGAGTTGCAGGTCTCGCGCCGACCGGATTTGCGCTTCTCGTCGATGCGACGATCATGAGTTGCACGCACCTCGATGGCGAGGCTGTGGCCACCCGGCTCGAAGCGCTGGCCGACGAGAGCGAGAATGCATACGAGGCCATCAAGGCCGGAGTCCTGCGAGCTGCCGCGAGCGGACAGGTGGCCATGGCCGCAGCCGAGTATGCGCTGGCCTATGCACGCGCGGTTCGCAATCTCGGGCTCATAGGCCGCAAGGCGCAACGGCGTCTGGCGCCGTGGCGGGTCGCCGATGAAGGGATGGCCGACGTGGAACCCACGAATTAGGTAGTGAAGGCGGGTCGTTCTCGACCCTGCTGCGTTGCTCTGATACCCCCAAAGAAGGCTATCGAGCCGGGCCGCCGGCATCGACTTGGCGCTCGCTCAGACGTAGCGAGCATCTTCTGGATGGTTCAATGCGCAGCCGTCCTTTCGGCAACCGGCGGGAGACGCCCGAGAATCTGGAAATGATGCGCATCATCGATGAGGCGTCATGGAGACGCCCTGGTATGGGTCGCGTCAGATGGCACGGCATTTGCGGTGCCAGGGCTGGTGCGTCGGTCGCAAGCGAGCCCGGCTTCTGACGCGCAAGATCGGTCTGTCGCCGATCTACCAGGCGCCGAAGACCGCCGAGCCGCATCCACAGCACCGCATCTATCCTTACCTGCTGCGGCATCTCGCGATCGAGCGGCCGGATCAGGTGTGGTATGCGCATGGGACCTACATCCCCGATGCGGCTCGGCCTCCTCTACGTCGTCGCCATCATGGACTGGTTCAGCCGCAAGGTGCTGGCCTGGCGGCTATCGAACACGATGGATGCCAACTTCTGTGTCGCCGCCCTTGAGGAGGCGATCGCCCGTTACGGCAGGCCGGATATCTTCAAGACGGATCAGGGAAACCAGTTCACCAGCTTCGCCTTCACGTCGACGCTGAAGGACCCCGACATGCGCAACTCCATGGACGGGCGCGGCCGCTGGATGGACAACGTCTTCATCGAGCGGCTTTGGCGCAGCCTCAAATACGAATGCGTCTTCTGCAAACCGACCGCAAATGCCGCGTTAACGGCTTCGTTCAATCCCGTCCGATTCACATCGGAAGAAATCCGCTCTAACGCCTGCCGGGATCGCACACGATCTCACTGCGTTTGAATCCAGTGGGTTTCGGCATAGGCTTGTCCGGCGAAGATACAGGAGTGGCAGGAGATGGGTTGGTCATTAAAGCTCGGCATAGTTGCTGGCACGGCGGTGCGGGTGCACGTCACCTTCGCGCTTCTCCTGGCCTGGATCTGGTACATGCATTATGCGATCGGCGGCGTAGAGGCCGCTTGGCAGGGCGTGCTGTTCATCCTGGCCGTGTTCGCCTGCGTGGTCCTTCACGAATTCGGCCACGCGTTGGCCGCGCGCCGCTACGGCATCGCGACGCCCGACATCACACTCCTGCCCATCGGCGGGCTCGCGCGGCTGGAGCGCATGCCCGAGGAGCCGCGCCAGGAATTCGTCATCGCCGTCGCCGGGCCGCTGGTCAATGTGGCGATCGCGATCCTCATCATTGCCGTGCTCGGCGGCTCGGGCGCACTTGAGGATATGACCCAGATCGAGGATCCGCGCACGGATTTCCTCGTCCGGCTGGCGGGCGTGAACATCTTCCTTGTACTGTTCAACCTGATCCCCGCCTTCCCGATGGATGGCGGCAGGATATTGCGCGCGGCGCTGGCCACCCGGCTTTCCTGGTCACGGGCAACCCAGATCGCCGCGACCATCGGCCAGGGCATGGCCTTCCTGTTCGGTTTCATCGGGCTTCTATACAATCCGATCCTGATATTCATCGCCATCTTCGTCTATCTGGCGGCCGCCGCCGAAGCCCAGAACGCACAAATCCGCGACATGTCGTCGAGTCTGCTGGTAGGCGACGCCATGGTGACCGATTTCGCCACGCTGCCACTGTCGGCGCGCATCGCCGACGCGGTCGAGGCGCTGTTGGCCACCAGCCAGCACGAGTTCCCCGTGGTCGACTCCAATGGCAGGCTGGAAGGGCTCGTCATGCGCGACGACATCATCCGGACGCTGAGAGAGAGCGGTGCCGAGACCTCCGTCACCAACGCCATGCGCACCGACATCCCGACTATCCACCATCGCAGATGCCTCAATGACGGGCTGCGCATGATGCAGGAATCGGGCGCTCCAGCCGTCGCCGTCCTCGACGGCGCTGGCCGGCTCGTCGGCCTGGTCACGCATGAGAACATCGGCGAGATGATGATGGTGCGCTCGGCCGTTCCCCCGGGCTTCGCCTTTGGGCGGGGCAGGCGGAAGGCGGATATTCGCAATCGGACATGAACATCCGCGCAGCGACGATCCTTGTATCGAGGACTCCTGCGGAAGCGATCTGCAACTCACGTTCCGATTAATGCAGGGCAATTTGGACTAGGAATACGATCGCCTCGGCGAGGACGAAAATATGCTACTTTACCCGAACCGCCCCAATCAGTGCCAGACGACCGGCGAGATCAACCTGGACGGTCTGACCATCGAGACCGGAACGGTGCTGTCGATGATCTGGTCGGTAGGCAACCGTGGCCCTGGGTATTTCCCGAGCCCGAGAAATTCGACCCGGGTCGAGGTCCGGCGCGGCGCCTCATGTTCGGTATGGGGCAGCGTTCCTGTCTCGGACATGCGCCATCGGCCGCGCCATGCTGCTGCACCTTGTCAAGCTCACGGAAGAGCAAAGTCCCGTGTTTGAAGGTGAACTGGGGCGCTGGGCTCGACTTGGACGGAACTATTTGCCTCCCACAATTCGGATTTGAAGCTTCGCCCGTTCCATTGCTTATATGGTTGCCGAAATCCGCAGGCATCATCACGGGTCGCCGAATAGGCGAATCGGGATCGCTGAGGAAAAACAGCACCATTTTCGTCGGCATCGTCGCCCGGGCGGCGTGCAACAACAGCGTGCTTGGTGTGCGGAAATCAGAGGGTGGACTGGCGCCGCTGCCGACCACGATCGCCAATGTGAACGACGGCCGCGTCCAGATCCCGCCGGTGAAGGAGTCGAACCGGGAGGAAATCTTCTCGCGCGTCCGGAACCGCAGGAAACTTGATCCAGTCATTGACTTTCGGCAGGCTGGGCTCGGGCTCATGTGGACTGTCGGGATTCAATCCACGGGTTCTCGCCGCGCGGTATCGTCGCGAAGCGTGGAGCCATTCTTCATGCCCCGGGAGAACTATTGGGTATGCGCGGAGTCGATCGACAACGCGCGTTGATGACCCTATTCTTCTCTGGCGCATTCGCTCCAAACCGCAGCAATTTCAAGATTTGATCAGGATCAATGTCTGGATCGAGCGCCTCTTCGATGATGCCGGTGGTTAGGAGATGCGTTTTCCGTGCCGATCGAGGCTATCCTAACGCGTGCCGCAATCGTCGTGGTACTCGGTGAGTTTCGCCGTGATGATCCTGTTGGCAGACCTCACTTGGCAATCCAGATAGGAAATTTCTCGTCGGGCACCGTTCTGCCCCCTTTGCTAATTCTCAGTCGATGAAAGCTGTTCCCATGCTCCAAATCCTCGTTCCGGTCTCGACCTATCCGACTCCTCCGAAAGCTGAACAACTGGCTGCGATCGCGGCTGCCGCAAAGGGACTGGGTGGCGATCTGGAGGTTCTAGTGCATGAGGTCGTGACCCCGCAGGTCGCCTCGGCACTGGGCAGGGCGCTCATCGACGTGGCTTCCCTGCGCAAGGAGATCGAGGACCGTTGCCGCGAGGACGCCAGGAGTGCCGCCGCGGCACTGGAAGACCTCGCGAAGAAAAGCGACCTCAGGCTTCGCAGCCACGAGATTGTTGCCTTCCCGGCGGATTTCTCGACTAAGGCCACGATCGCTGCACGCTACTGCGACCTGTCGATCATTCTCATGCGTAAGGACGACGAAACGGACCGGCATCTCGCCGAATCCATCATTTTTGGGTCGGGCCGGCCGGTGCTGCTCGTTCCCGAGACTTGCAAGGCGCTCGATATCCAGCGCATCGCCGTCGCCTGGGACGGCAGCCGCGTCGCTGCCCGCGCGCTTGGCGATGCCGCACATCTCTTTCCCGATGCGTCAATCGACATCGTCACCGTGACGGACGAGAAGCGGATCGAAGTGCCGGAAGGCGCGAAACTGATCACGGAGGCGCTGGGCCGATCAGCACGCAAGGCGTCCCTCCGGCAGGTCAGGCGCGAGGGGAGCTCCATCGCCGTCGCGCTGCAGGAGGCGGCGCTGTCGCAGCAGGCCGGCATTCTGGCCATGGGCGGCTTCGGCCATTCGCGCCTGCGCGATTTCGTGCTCGGCGGAGCGACGGCAGGAGTTCTTGCCGATGTGCGGTTGCCGATACTCGTGTCACATTGATTGCCTCCCTTGCCCATTCGAATGGATGGTAGACGGAGAAAGCCCAAGTCAAAAAAGAATAGTAGGACATCCAGTCCGTTTTTGTCCAGAATGAACGAATCTCTTCTACCATCAATATCAGAGATTTCTGGTTGATCCCTTAGCGACGGCCAAGCTCGGTAGGGTTATTCTTTGCGCACATCAACCGCGGCTTGGCGAACCGCTTCAATCAAGGTGTTGACGGCGGTCGCACCCTATCCGTATGACGCGCCGTCTCCCACATATAGAAGGCCCTTTCGACCCTCTTGGCGCAGCGCGCCTGAACGAATACCAAGAATGATCGCGCTGCCTCTTCGCAAATCTTTACCGACAACCGAAAGTTCTGTCGTCTTGCCTCAATTGACCTCGCTTGGTGCTGCCGGAACCGTGACCGGCTCGAAGCATCTTCTCACCCACAACGGGCGCAAGCTTCTCATCGATTGCGGGCTCTTCCAGGGTTTGAAGAACCTGCGCGAACTCAACTGGGCGCCGCTTCCCGTATCGCCGCGCGAGCTTGACGGTGTGGTCCTTACCCACGCCCATCTCGACCACAGCGGCTATTTGCCACGTCTCGTGCGCGATGGCTTCCGCGGCAAGATCTACGCTACTCCCGCCACCAGGGATGTGGCGAGCTTGATCTTGCGGGATAGCGGCTTTCTTCAGGAAAAGGATGCCGAATTCCTGAATCGCCACGGCGCGACAAAACACAAGCCGGCGCTGCCGCTTTACGGCGTGCGCGAGGCCGAACGCGCGATCGAACACTTCTCGACTGTCGAATTCGGCCAGACGGTGAAACTCGCCTGTGGGGCGCTTCTGCGCTTCGAGCATGCCGGCCATATTCTGGGCGCAGCGATCGCACGGATCGAATGGGGCGGACGTCGGATCGTCTTCTCAGGTGATCTCGGCCGCTATGGCGATCCACTGCTGCCCGACCCGACGTTGGTCGCCGAAGCCGATTATGTGATGATCGAATCGACTTACGGCAATCGACGGCACGAAAAGGACGATCCGGCCGAAGCGCTCGGTGAGGTGGTGGAGCGCACGGTGGCGCGTGGTGGCACGGTCGTCATTCCCGCCTTTGCGGTCGGGCGCGCGCAAGGGCTGCTCTATTTTCTGTGGCGGCTCAAAAAGGCCGGGCGTCTCCAAACGGTCCCGGTATATCTCGACAGCCCCATGGCGATCGATGCCACCGAGTTGATGAGCGCACATCCCGCAGATCATCGTCTTGATGTTGCGACCTGTCGCGAGACGTTTTCGACCGCGCGCTATACCGCTGATGTCGAGGCGTCAAAAGCGATCTCGGTCAGTCGCTATCCGAAGATCGTGATCTCGGCTTCGGGCATGGCGACGGGCGGGCGTGTCCTGCACCATCTGAAGGCTTTCGCGCCAGATGCGAAGAACACGATTCTGCTCACCGGATTCCAGGCCGCCGGAACGAGAGGCCGCGCCCTTGCCGACGGTGCGCGCGAGGTGAAAATCCATGGGCACTGGATACCCGTCAACGCGGAAATCGTTGAACTCGATACGCTGTCGGCGCACGCCGATGCGGACGAACTGATCCGCTGGCTGTCGGGCTTCCAGCGCCCGCCCCGGCGCATTTTCATTGTCCATGGCGAGCCCGAGGCGTCCGAGGCCCTACGCATCCGCATCGGCAGGGAACTGGGCTGGGACAGCGTCGTGCCGAGGCAGGAGCAGATGTTCGAGCTGTGAGCAGCCGGTCGCGGTCACAACGCCTTGATACCCAATCATCATTCCGTATTCCATCTGCGCCGTTGATCGTCGCCATAATCGCGCATGGCAGGCCGGAACCATGACCCGGACTGAGGTCAACACTGAGATGCGCCATCGGCTGGATTATTTTTAGGATGGTAGGCCCTTCCTCTGCTCCGGTGCCGCCGTGGATACGTTACTCTGCCTTCGCGGCACGGAACACGGCCCGCGCCCTTAGCCCGTCCTCCCAGTCAGTCGCAGTCCCCATGCAAATGCCTTGACACTTCGTTCGCTTGACTGTCGTGCCCGGCGTCAATCCCAACTACTCGTCGTTGGAGCTTTCAGAATGGTCAACCTCATCGGGGATTTCAGGGCTAGTCCTGAAGTCATCCGGCTTCGAAGTGGCTGTCTCAGCCAGCTTCGCGCGAACCTGGGCAACGCCGTCTTCATCCACTTCGATTATGTTTGCGCTCTCGTCGGGCAGGCCCTCGCCAGTCTGGGCGATGGTCTCGTCCTTGGGACGGTCATTCGTTCCAGTCATGATTTTTTCCTTCATACCGTCGACCTCCTGAGCAGGTTGAACGCGAAAGGCGGAAATTTGGTCCAAGCGACGGCTGCTCCTGCCGAGCTCTTGAAGACGCAAGCAATGTAACAACCCGCCTTGTGGTGCGCTTAATGCGGGATCGGCGTAGCGGTTTTTGAACTGCAGAGCCCTATGGGCAACCGTCGGCATCGTGAGCGACAATTAGATAGTACTGGTATCAATGGGTAATCTGCACATTGTGCCCGACGACGTCTGCGCCCTTGCCGCCATTCGCCGTCGCGCCCGGCTCGGGATGGGGATCGCTTTGCTTGAAGACAGGCGGCATGCGCGGATACGGTGTGACTCAGAATTATGGAGGAAGCACGATGTACAATCATATCTTTCATCCGGCCGATGGCTCGGAACTCGCCCGTCACTGGCAAAGGCGCTGGAAGCAAGCTCACGATCGTTACGGCGAGCGAGCCGTTCGCCGCTGCCGCATACAGCGACGGAAGGCTCTTCAATCCGGAGGCTTTCCAGCGCTAAGAAAGTGAACGAACAAAGATTTGCCGTCGATATGCTCGCGAAAGTGAAAGTCACGGCCGAAAAAATGGGAGTTGGGGTTAATGCCCAACACATTCCCAATCAATGGCGGCAACAGCGATCTTGGAGACGGCCGGCGTCTCGAATGCAGTCGCATTGTAATGTTCTAGCGTGGCCGACGCGGAATCAGCCGACTGTTCCTCGGCAGCCAGACCGCCGACGTTCTGGCGCACAGCCCGGGGCCGGTTCTCGTCGTGCGTTGACGGGATTTCGGTTTCCGGCACCCAGTTTCGTTGCGATGCGGACCTGTCCGGTCTGAAGGACATCCATCAAAGTCGGCCTCATGAGCAACACGAAAAGCATCGTCCTTCCGGCAACCTTCGCTTCATACGCGCGGTGGTGGTGCTACGTCCATTGCGATCTCGAGGTAATGACAGCCAGAAAGGATTTCGATCCCAACCGCGCAGATGGACAGATTTGGGAAGGATCTACGAGCCGCTTCCCTAGCAAGTTCAGGAACCGGAACCGACCTAGCTCATGCTTGATACAGATCAACGACAGCTGGACTTATCCCGCTATCGACTGAAGGAATGGGAACTGCATCGAGGCAATATTGCATCATTTACCCGTCACCGTGGCGCTGCTTGTGTGTCTGGGTCTAGCTTTCGCGCTCATGGGTGCGATCATATTCATCGGATGAGCACAGCCTCTCATACAGCCCGCAGAGACACACTGTCGATGCGCACAAGGATTCAGCCCGAGCTGACTCGAACCGAGCCGCCACCGATGAGCTCGCGGAAAATCAATCAGGACCGGGTGAGATGATCTCTTACGCAGCAATCGGAGTGGTGAATCTGTCGCGTTCGCTGCACGGCAACTCGACGGGCCGAAACCCGTTTTCTTAAGTCGGCGACTTCAGATCATTCCTTGCACTGTTTCATGAGCGCCAATGCTGTGAATCGCAGCATCGATCCCGCGCGGGCGAGCAGGTGACAATACGACAAGCTGACATGCGAAATCTCTGTGCATTCCAATGCTCCGTCCCTATTCCTTTCGATTTCTCCATACGGCGGACATCCCCCAACTTGTCGTAGCGTCGTAAAACAGTCGATCGATGGAATCTTGCGCCTGCAGCATGGAATCGCTCTTTTAAGAACTCGTTGTCATGACCAAGTGCTGCGACGAGCTCGAGCTTTCCCATTGGTGGGCTTCCTTTTCTCCGGGTATACTGTCGAACATGCACATGATCCGGATCGACCCGCACGAAATTCAAGCCGCGATTTTCGATCTCGACGGAGTCCTGACCGACACCGCGCGCAGTCACGCGTCCGCCTGGAAGGAGGTCTTCGACCAGGTTCTGTCCACTCATGATGTCGAGGATGAGAACGGCCGGCCTTTCGACATGGAAGGGGATTATCTGCGTCATGTCGATGGTCGCCCCAGACTTGACGGCATACGTGCGTTTCTCGCCTCGCGCGATCTGGACCTGCCCGATGGTGAGGAAGGTGACACCTCTCTCGATACCGTCATCGGCATCGGACGCGCAAAAAACGATCTTGTCGCCCGGCGTCTGACCCGCGACAGCCGGCCGCTTCCCGGCGCGCTGGACCTTATTGCCACGATGAAAGCGGTGGGGATGAAGGTCGCCGTCGCCTCGTCGAGCGCCAATTGCGCCGCCGTTCTGGAGGCTGTCGGACTTGCGGAGATTGTCGACGCGCGTGTGGACGGTCTCGAACTCGAACGGCTCGGCCTCGCCGGGAAACCCGATCCGGCGATGTTCATCGAAGCGTTGCGGCGGGTCGGCGTCGCGGCGGACCGCGCCATTGTCTTCGAGGACGCTGAAGCCGGCGTGGCTGCCGGTCGGCGCGCCGGCTTCCGTCTCGTCATCGGCATTGCTGGAAGCGATGCCCACGCGGCGGCGCTCAGGAAGCACGGCGCCGACGAGGTGGTGGAAAACCTGTCCCACGTGACGCTTGCACGCGTTCAAGCGCCAGGAACGTAAGCCACCTCCGCCTCGCTCGCGCGCGGCGGATCGCAATCCTTCGGCCGCGGTGTCGCGCGCCGGGTTTGCGGAGCGGCAGCAGTCAGTTCCACCTTGTCGCTGACGTGCCAGATCATCAGGCTCTCGCCCTCCAGAAGGCGGTAGGTTGTTTCCGCATGATCGATCTCGATCCGAAGCAGCTGTCCACGCACCCGCAGACAAAACTGCATCGCAGGCCATTCGTCCGGCAGTGCCGGATGAAAGGAGATGCGGCCGCGATAATCACGCATGCCGCCGAACCCGTAGACCATTGCCATCCAGGTTCCGCCGATCGAGGCGATATGGGCGCCGTGCTTCATGTTTCCGCCGACATCCGAAAGGTCCATCACAGCGGCGAAGCGAAAATAGTCGAGCGCCTTGCCGCGATAGCCGATCTCGTTGGCCACGATGCTCTGGATGCAGACCGAGAGAGAGGAATCATGCGTGGTGATGGGATCGTAATAGTCGAAGTTCCGCTTCTTCTCGCCTTCTGTGAACCGATCGCCCAGGAGGAACATCGCCAGCAGCGTGTCGGCCTGCTTGATGACCTGCGCCCGGTAGAGATTGAGCGGGTGATAATGCAACAGCAAAGGGTAGTGATCCTCGGGCGTGTTTTCGAAATCCCACGGCTCCTTGTCGAGAAAGCCGTCATCTTGTGGATGGACCTGCAACCGCTCGTCGTAAGGCAGATACATCAACTCGGCTGCCTGCCGCCACTCCGCCGCCTCCTCCGCCTCCAGCCCGGTTCGGGCGACGAGGTCGCGATAGGCTTCGGGCGCATGGACCTTCATGCGTTCCACGATCTCGGCCGCATGGGCCATATTTTCGCTCGCCATCAGATTGGTGAAGTAATTGTTGTCGACGACGGCGTTGTACTCGTCGGGTCCCGTCACGCCGTTGATGCAGAACCGGCCGTCCCTGCGCTTCGAGAAGAAGCCGAGATCGCGCCAGAGGCGGGCCGTCTCGACGAGGATTTCGGCGCCATGGCGGTGGAGGAAGTCCTCGTCGCCCGTGACCTCGACATATTTGCGTATCGCATATGAGATGTCGGCGTTGATATGGTACTGGGCCGTTCCGGCTGCATAATAGGCCGAAGCCTCTTCACCATTGATCGTTCGCCACGGGAAGGCCGCCCCGCGATGGCCGAGTTCGGCAGCCCGTTCTCGCGCGTTGTCGAGCGTGCGATACCGGAAATGAAGCACATTCCGTGCCGCTTCAGGCGCGGTATAGATCAGGAACGGCAACACATAGATCTCGGTGTCCCAGAAATAGTGGCCCTCATAGGTGCGGCCCGTGAGTCCGCGAACACCTATGCTGTGGCCCTCCGCGCGTTGCGAAGCCTGGAACAGTTGGAAGAGATTCCAGCGGATCACCTGCTGCAGGCGCGAATCGGACGATTCGACCTCGACGTCGGCACGCTTCCAGAAAGCGGCCATATCGATCTCCTGCCGCGCGCGGATGGCTCGAAAGCCTGTTCTGCGGGCCTCGTCGAGCGTGGCTCCCACACGTGCCAGCATCACCTCCTCTTCATCGGCCCTGCCGTAGTGATAGGCGAGATATTTGCGAAGCTTGACAGTTCCGCCCGCGCATCTCGACCTGAACACCAACGCCTCGCTCTCGGCATCCCGCCCGACGGCGAAATCGCTGTCGGATTCAAGATGGTGATCCATGCCGCAACCCAGCACGAAGCCGCTGCTTCGGGTTCGGTAGAGAAAGGTCGATCTCGTTTCGGCGTGGCGCGCTTCCAGCAATTCGATCGCGTTTTCATCCGCACCGTTCTCGATGCGCGGATCGCCCTCCACCGGCGGCAGCGGGTATCGTTCGACGAAGTCCGAGACGATCGCGACGTCCGCCCCGCCTTCGGGCAGGGTCAGTTCCCATTCGATCGCGGCCAGATGACGGTCGGCGAAAGAGACGAGACGCGAGGTGTGCAGATGAAAGCGCTTGCCGGTTTGCGTACGCCACTCCAGCAGACGATGGAGCACCCCTTCCCTGAAATCCAGCCGCCTTTCGAAAGCGAGGATGTCCGCGGCCGCCATATCGAAGGCCTCGCCGTCCACGAACAGTTTGATCGGCAGGCCATCGGGGCAGTTGAGCATGCTTTGGCCCCGTTCGGGGAACCCGTAGGCCTTCTCGCCATAGTTGATGGGGCGATACTCGTAAAAGCCGTTCAGAAAGGTCCCTGGCTCGTGGATCGGCCGGCCTTCGTCCAGCGTTCCGCGGATGCCGAGATATCCGTTGGAGAGCGCGAACATCGTCTCCGTCTGGCCGAGTTCGTCATCCGCCATCTCGGGCTCCGGCTTGACGACCGCGAGGCTCCAGGGGTCTGGCGGAAAGGCATCGAACGAAGGCAGCCTGCGCTCTCGAAGCATCCAGTTCTCCTTCCGGTTCAAGAAGTCGGGCTGGCTTCAATCTAGAGCATCGGACCGAAGAGTGAACAATGTCTACCGGATGAACGCGAGCGCGAGCATAGCTGCCGAGGAGCGGTCTTGTGAGCCTCGGCCACCTCGCCGTTTCGAACCCGTATCGAAGAAGCGGCTACGCGGCGGTCTGTGCCGCCAGGTCGCCGGTCGCCGCGTCGGCTCCCTTGTGCAACTCCTTCGCTGCATCGGCAGCCACTCGCGACCCGATACTGGTGACTTTGGCCGCTTCGCGCGAATAGTCCAACTGGGCGTTCTGGCAATAGTTTGTGTAGACGTCGAAGGCATCGTTGAAGTCGTCACTTGCGAGCAGATCGTCGGCAAGCTTCATATCCTGTTCGCAACGATGCTTCAGGAAGGACAGCGCTTCGATCTGGTAGCGCATCGCCGACTTGAATGCGTGGCCCTGCAGGCGCGCGAGCGAGAACAGCCCCTTCTGGCTCTGAGTGAGCATCGGAATGGTTTGCAGCATTGTGGCTCCGGTGCGTTCGTTCTTTGCAGCCATGACGGCCTCCTTGTCCTGGTTTCGGTTCCGGGCGCGGATCGGCATCAAGAACATCGTGCGTCCCTGACGAATTGCAGTTGACCCCGGTTCGGCAGGCCTTTCATTGACTTCGATCAAGTTTGGGGCATGACGGCCGACAACGCCGAGCCGCACCAACGCGGGAGGTCAGAAGCTGCCGAACATAGTTCCCAGCATGATCACCATAATCAGGGCGACGAGTGGAAAGAGGATGCACACGACCGCGAGATCGCCATAGGATTCCCGATGGCCAAGACCGCAGATGGACAGAAGCGTGATAACCGCGCCGTTGTGGGGCAGCGTGTCGAGGCTGCCGGTCGCGAGCGTCGTCACCCGGTGCAGCAGTTGCGGCGAAATGCCGGCGGCTTGCGCCAGCGCCATATAGGTCTCGCCCAGCGTGGTCAGCGCGATCGACATGCCTCCCGACGCCGATCCGGTCAGGCCGGCGAGAAAACTAGCCGCGATCGCGAGCGAAACCAGCGGGTTGTCGCCGCCCAGTTCTAGCACCTGTTCGGTGATGAGCAGAAAGCCCGACAGCGAAGCGACCACGGCGCCGAAGCCGACAAGGCTGGCCGTATTGAAGATCGGCAGCAAGGCATCGTCGGCCCCGTCGTCCAGCGCGGGAACAATGCGGTCCAGGCGGCGCAGATTGAGACATGTCAGCATGAGGATCGACAGGCTGAGTGCCGCGATCACCGACCAGATTCCGTGTAGTTCCTCTACGGTCGTCTCATCATAGAGCGGCAGGGCCAGATAGGACGTGTCGAGAGCGGGGATCACCAGCCAGGTGAAGATCGCGTTGAGGGCAAGCACCAGAACCAGCGGCAAGGCGGCGAAGAAAACGTGCGGGCCTTCCCTGCCGGAGGTCTCCGTTCTTTCCGGCTTCTCCAGCGCATCGAAGCCCGGCCCGATCCGGACCGCGCGCCATTCCAGCCATCGCCAGCCTCCGGCGAACATGATGATAGCCGCGATAATCCCCAATCCCGGCGCTGCGAAGGGCGTCGTGCCGAAGAATGGCATTGGAATGGCGTTCTGGATCGACGGCGCGCCGGGGAGCGCCGACATGGTGAAGGTGAATGCCCCAAGCGCGATTGTAGCCGGCATCAGCCGTTTCGGCAGGTCTGCCTTCCGAAAAAGCCGCAATGCGACGGGATAGATGGCGAAGGCGACGACGAAAAGCGAAACGCCGCCATATGTCATCGCGGCGCAGGACAGGATCACGGCAAGGATCGCCCTGTCGGACCCGAGCCGGGTGACGATACTCTCCGCAAGTACCTTTGCCGAGCCGGTGACGTCCATCAGCTTGCCGAACACCGCGCCGAGCAGGAAAAGCGGGAAATAAGAGATGATGAAGCCGCCGGTCGCGTGCATGAATATCTGCGTATAGGAGGCGAGGATCGCACCACCGCCGCTCAGGATCACGGCCAGAGTGGCCATGGCGGGCGCGAGCAGGACGAGATTGCCGCCACGATAGGCGAGCCCGATCAGGGCGCCGAGGCAGATCAGAATGACCGCGATGTCATACATGGGGTCTCCTGAAGCTCGGTGCGGCCGGAACGCCCTGCCCTTCTCGGCCGGCATTATCCAGCGGGCTGAAGACGAGCAGGCGGCGCAAGCATGCCGCGCGAGGTTTCCATCGTGATGCTGCAACGCAACATTGCCGATTGGATTCGGTCACGCAAGAGCGAAATGGTGCGCTGAAATCGGCATTCTCGAACAGCGATCTGTTAACCAATCTGACCGACAATATTCGGCATGAAACAATTTGCTTTCACCGCCGTGTTGCTGTCATTCGCCCTGCCCGCGATGGCCGATGAACTCATCGAATTCGGTCGAGAGATCGCGCAGGTGAACTGCGCTTCATGCCATGCCATCTCGACGGACGATGCGAGCCAGCATCCTGAAGCACCGCCGCTTCGCGAACTTTCGGCGCGCTACCCACTCGACGCGCTTGCGGAAGCGTTCGTTCAAGGGATCTATGTCGGGCATCCGGATATGCCGGAGTTCGAAGCAACGGTCGAACAGGTCGACGCCCTGCTTGCCTATCTGGATACGATCCAGAATCCTGTGCCCTGAGCCGCCCGTCCGATCGCGGCCTGACCCGGGACGTGGCGGCTTTTGGCTTGAGGATGTGCGGCAGGGGCGGCTACGCTGCTGCTCCACGAACATGGAGGCAGCACGATGTACAACCATATTCTCGTCCCGACCGATGGTTCCGATCTCGCGCAGAAAGGCGTTGACCACGCCCTGTCACTGGCAAAGGCGCTGGGAAGCAAGGTCACGATCGTTACAGCGACAGAGCCGTTCGCTGCGGGCGCATATAGCGAAGGATGGCTCTCCAATCCGGAGGATTTCCAGCGCTACGAAACCGAGCGGACAAGATCCGCCAGAGAAATGGTCGAGAAGGTAAAGACTGCGGCCGAGAAGATGGGCGTCGGCGCCGCGACCGAACACATTGCCGATCGAACGGCGGCAACTGCGATTCTGGAGACCGCCAAGAGACTCGGATGCAGCCTGATCGTGATGTCCTCGCACGGCCGCCGCGGAGTCAGCCGGTTGCTGCTTGGCAGCCAGACCGCCGAGGTTCTGGCACACAGCCCGGTTCCGGTCCTCGTCGTGCGCTGAACGTTCCCGACCAGCGCAACCCGAAAACCCGCACGCAGGCCGGTCAGGCTCCGAGATGCCGCATTGATCCATGGATGCGGGCAAGCCGTTCAATATCCGGCAACGACGAGGATTCCGGTTTGCGCCCCAATGCTGTAAAGGCGGCGCATGTCGGATCTCGCTATCGTCCTGTCACTCCTCCTCGCCGCTATCGTAATGTTCGCCCTCGGGCGGCCTCGCATGGACGTCGTCGCGCTCATCATGATCGTCGCCCTGCCGCTTTCCGGCGTCATCAGCGTCGAGCAGGCGCTGGCGGGCTTTTCGGATCCCAGCATCATTCTGATCGCCGCGCTTTTCGTCGTCGGCGAGGCGCTGGTGCGAACCGGCGTGGCGCAGCGGCTCGGCGACTGGCTCGTCACCAAAGCAGGCCGCAGCGAGGCCCGGCTCATCACGCTTTTGATGGTCGTCGTCGCGGGTATCGGATCCTTCATGAGCTCGACCGGCGTGGTGGCAATCTTCATTCCCATCGTGCTGCGAATTTCACGCAATACCGGCATCGCCGCCGGCCGCCTTATGATGCCCCTATCCGTGGCCGCGCTCCTCAGCGGCATGATGACGCTTGTGGCGACCGCGCCGAACCTCGTCGTCCATGGCGAGCTCGTCCGCAACGGCTTCGACGGCTTCAGCTTCTTCGCCTTCGCGCCGTTCGGGCTTCCGCTGCTTGGCCTGGCCATTCTCTACATGCTGGCAACCCGGCGGTTCCTGAACGCCACGGCCGTCACGCCCCATGAAACGAACCGGCCCTCCCTGAAGGATTTCGTCGATGCCTATGGTCTTCACGGGCGCGAGTTCCGGCTGGTGATCACGCCCGGATCGCCCTTGACGGGACGGCCCCTGGAAGAACTCGACCTTCGCGGCAGTACCGGGATCAACATCGTCGCGATCGAACGCATGCAGCGCTTTGCGCGACAACTGCTGCGTCCCCAGGCGCAAACGCGTCTTGAAACGGGTGATATCCTGCTGATCGACGTGGGCGTGCGCGAGTTCGACCTCGGAAAGTTCGGGGAACGCTACGGGCTGAGGCCGCTCCCGCTCGTAGCGGGATACTTTAGCGACCGGACGCAGGAGATCGGCATGACCGAAGTGCTGGTTCCGCCGCAATCCGCTCTCGTCGGCAAGACGGTGGTGGCGGCCCGGTTCCGATCCCGGCACGACTTCGCCGTGATCGGGATCAAACGCGGCCTGAATCCACTGGAAGGTCCTGTCGCGGAAATTCCGTTGCACGCAGGCGATACGATGCTCGTGGTCGGGCCGTGGCGCGCCATCCGGCGTCTGGCACAGGGTTCCGATCGCCTGGTCCTGCTGGATACCCCCATGGAACTCGACGATGTTGCGCCGCGCGCCGCGCGTGCGCCACAGGCGGTCGCGATCCTGTTGCTGACCATCGCGTTGATGGCGAGCGGCATCGTGCCGACGCTGATCGGCGCGCTCATCGGCTGCCTGCTGTTCGGCCTCTTCGGCTGCATAGATATGAACTCGGCCTATCGCTCGATCCACTGGCAGACGCTCATCCTGATCGTCGGCATGCTGCCCTTCTCGGTCGCGCTACAGACAACGGGCGGCACGCAGCTGGCGGCCGACTGGCTGCTCTCGGCCATCGGCGCGTCCTCGCCTCGCGTGGTTCTGGCAGCGCTTTTTCTGACCACCGCGTTGCTCGGGCTGTTCATCTCGAACACGGCCACAGCCGTTCTCATGGCGCCGGTGGCAATCGCACTCGCTTCGGCGCTCGGCGCATCACCCTACCCGTTCGCGATGATTGTCGCGCTCGCCGCATCGGCGGCGTTCATGACGCCGGTCTCCTCACCGGTGAATACGCTGGTGCTTGGACCCGGAAACTACCGCTTCTTCGATTTTGTTCGCATCGGCGTACCCTTCGCGCTCATCGCCATGGCGATGAGCGTCCTGCTCGTGCCGATCCTCCTGCCGCTGTAGTTGTCTTATTCGCTATGACGACATGGCGCGACATGGCAGCAAACGCTTCTGATCGGAACGACCGGCATGGGCTTGTTGCCGCGCGAGCACCTGCAACAACCGCTATAATCTCATTAGACGTCCGTCGCTTAACATCCCCAGACCCAAGGCAAGTTCGACCGCTGGCACCAGACCCTGATGAATCGCATCCTGCTTGAAAACTACTCTCTACCCGGCGGATCTCGAAGCCCAGATCGAGGCCTTCGTCGAACACTACAATCACCAGCGCTACGAGAGCTTGGGCTGCCTCACCCCACCTGACGTCTACTTCGGACGCGGCGACACATCATCCTCGAACGAGAAAGGATCAAGCGACCTTGCTCAGTGCTCGCGCGTTCGTTCTGGCTTATGAGACCGGACGGGCTCCGAACCTGCTGCCAATATTGGAACTCCGTCAGCGCCGTCCTGTTGGTCCCAATAGACCCGCAAGCGAAAGGTCGAGCCCATGTTCAACACAAAAGGATTTGCCCTTATGGCAGCGATCATCGTCATGGTCGCGGTAGCGATCTACCTCCTCTCCACTCGCGAGGGAATGACACCCGAAGGAACTGCGATCCCAACGGAGCAGGCAGACTGAAGACGGCGCTTCGCAGAGCAGGCTCTGATCCTGGCTGCCGCGCATGTTTCCGTCGACAGGCCTCGCTGCAACGCCGTTTGCCTTAAGGCGATTATGCCTCTAGCAGGCAGCGGCGGCGGGTGATGGAGAGCGACAACGACCGGCATCTACGTTCTTTGGCCCCCGGCCATCGCGTGATATGCTTGAATAAGATCAAGCTGGACAGACCAGAGATTGCAGATGGCCAGAAGCCGAGACCGCCGTGGATCGCAGCGCTCCGAGTGGAGTGATGAGGCCCGTGATGATTTTGCCGAACCGAGCTTTTTTCAGCGGCCAACGAGAAGCACCGCGCCAGGACTGGACACGGTAGTTCTTTGGTTTAATGCAGAAAAGGGATTCGGCTTTGTTGAAACCCCTGATGGCAAAGCTTTTCTCCACATGCGGCAGCTTGAGGCTGCAGGCTACACGACTGTGTCGAACGGCACGCCGATGAGGGTCGTTATCCAGCACGGAGATAAGGGTCCGCACGTTGTTGAGGTTCAGGACGTCGGACCGGCGCCAGAAGGGCAGACCATCTCGCTACAGCCTGGCGATAACCGACAACCGAACGACAATATTGCTGGCGAGGTTCAGGGGCTCGTGAAGTTCTACAATTCCGACAAAGGGTTCGGATTCATTGGTCTTAACGATGGGACCAAGGACATTGGGCGGATTACGAAGCTCAGTCGCCGTCCACCAGAACGAACTGGTCACCTTCACGAACGAGTTTCGAGCCGGCCGGGAAATCGATGTAGGGCACGATTGACCTGTCGATATTGGCAATCACGTTGACGTCGACAATAGTGTCCGCTTCATCCTCGCCCGCAGCTTGAAAGCGCCAGCCGCTGTCGCTCGTGTCTTCGGTCTCTTCGCGATACATGACGCCGACAGGCCGGCCTTCAACCGCTATTTGGACACTTGCCCGGCAACTCCCCATGCCATCGACCAGCGGCTCGATATCTTCTGGGGCAATGGCGTATCGTTTCGGCATGGGTGCTTCCTCTCACTTCGAACCGGCGGGAGCTGCCTCAACGCCACGTTGGCGCATAGGCTGCATGTTGTTCACGAGCGCCGTTCTGGGTTGCCCAGGATGAGATGACGAAGGCCAGCAGAACAAGCGGCAGGACCGTAGCGCCCTCCCCGAGCTGGAAATGTGCATTTGTCGCCAGTAACAGATGGTAGAAGAACCCGGCGTAGGCCAACTGCGCCAACCAAATTGGCCGCCGCGCGAGGATGGCAACTATGCCCGCCAACTTCACCGGAATCATGACGCCGACCATGTAAGCGGGATAGCCAAGGCGCTCATACTCCGACGCCCAATAGCCGTAGTCAGTGACATAGCCGAACACGCTGTAAGCGTAGAAGCCGGTGAAAAGCAGCGTGAATACCCAATACCCGATTTTGATCGGCATGATGATCTTTCCCATAGAACGGTCGGCAAAGCCGGATATCGGAGAACAAGAACGGGCGCCCGGTGTTCCACCGCGGCGATCTGGCGCTACCTCCTCTTGCGGATGCCACGCCTCCTTCCGAGGTTCTTGAATGCGCCGCTCCAATAAGCCAGCCACACCACAATTGCGACGGACCCGCTACTGAACAGAATTATCGACACAGTGCCAAATTCTGCCATGGAAGTTCTCCTTCTGCAGAAGAACTGGCCCGAGCAAACCGGGTTCCAGCAGCACTATTGCAGGCATCGCCAATCATCTAGCCACGGTCACGCTGCATGTGGCCGAAATCACCACGGCCTCCGATACAGAGCCCAGCAAGACACGTCCGATAAACGGCGGGTTCCCAGTGCCAACCACAATATGATCGGCCCCGATTTCATTCGCGCACTCCAGAATCGCCGAAGCAGCGTCCGAGCTTTCGAACACGATGCGCTTGGTTCTCTTGGCGCCATGCGTACGGGCGTATCGACATGCGATCTCCAGCATTTCCTGAACCTCGGCCTCGGTCCATGTTGGCACCGGGGGATAGCCGCTGGATGGCTTGATCTCATTGACGACGAGGAAGTTGACCTCACTGTCGAATTTGGCACCAAGCTCGACGGCAAATTTCACAGCTCGCTGGGCGTGGGCGCTGCGGTTCAAGCAGCAAAGGATGTTCTTGGTCACCTATCCGCCCTTCATTTAACGACGTGGACCGGGATGTCAGACAGCGCCAGAACTTTGATGGCCTGGCTGCCGAGCGGAAACCTGTCGTCTGTTTGTCCCGTCGAACCCATGAGGATCATCGAGGCGTCACATGCCTCCGCCGCGTCGAGGATGCCCTGATATGGTTCCTTCTCCTCGATCGGCATGGCGATTCCCGAGCACGCCTGAACGGCAGCATCCAGTATCTTCTGGAATTCCGCGATCCTGGCCGCTCGAAGTTCTGTGAAGAAGGCCTCCGGAAACCTGCCGTCGTTCTGGGATGGAGCAAACATCGGTATTGCCGGACAAACGACAACTACATGAACTGCGGCACCTGTCTGATCTGCAAGAGCCTTAGCCTGCGAAACCGCTTTCGCGCCAAGTTCCGATCCATCGGTCGCAACAAGAATTCGCTCGAACATTGCATCCCTCCATATCCATCAGCGGGATAGGAACCTTTGAGCGCGATGAGTTCAAGGGCGCAAAGCGTCTCAGGCCGGCGGTTGAGAACACTCTTTCCGGTTTCAGAAGCCTCTTACCCAAGACATACAACCTGTCCGTCGTCAGAACATTTGGCGAAAATCGCGGCGTAGGTTGGTCGAAGAAACAGCTGCGGACGGGCGAAGACTGGGACCGGGCGTGGAGATACATCGGATCGATCTTCAGCAAGGTTTCTCCCGCTTCCGTGACCATGCCCGCGATTTCCATCTGACGGCAGAACATCGAGGAGTTCACGATCAAATTTGACAATCGATTTCAGGACAAGCCACCGCGGTTGTGAAAGTCAGCGCGCGCCGAAGATCATTTCGCGGAGCCAATGAGAAAGCAGTTCATCATAGGCCTGCTTGCTCTTCTTGTCCGACAAGGCATGATCTGCCCCTGAAATTACCCGGTATGTCACTGATTTGGCGTTGACGAATGAGCTGAGATAGCTGGCGACCGCCGGATGAGGGACAAGCTCGTCATTTTCGGATTCAACGATCAGCACATCCCCGCCGAACGATCGGCAACGGTCCAGTGCAACATTCGTGTCCGGAGCGATCAATGACCGCCGGTAGACGGCGAGATCGCTCCTGTCGAGATCGAATTTCGGCGTGGTCCAATCCTCATCCCGATAGAGCGCCGGAACGCGAAGCCCAAGCCATCGCACCGGGCGCCGGGCGGTCAAAATGGCCGCGAGATAGCCGCCGTAACTGCTGCCGATTACGGCAATCGACGTGAGATCGACATGGGGCTGGCCGGCCAGAAAATCATAAGCCTTGCAGACATCTGCCAGATTGTCCTCGCGAGTGACCTGACGCAGATCGCACGACGAATCGCCATGGCCGCGAAGATCGAACGTAAAGCAAACGAAGCCGAGTTGGGCGAGGAGCCGTGCGCGCCTCGTGTCGCGCTCCTGACTGCCGGCCCACCCATGCACGAACAAGACCGCCGGCACGCCGGTTGCAGGCTCCACCAGACGGCCCGACAAGATGCCCCCGTCGATCGGGAGATGAAGAGATTTAACCCGCAAACCGGTCCTCCAGGACAGCATATTTGAGGAGATTGCCGATGAAGGGGTCGTTTCCCTGGAAGATGATCATCGCATCGGAGGGAGCGATGGCACCCAACCCATAGCGTTCGACCGTCCGGGCACGCACATTCTGAAGAAGCGGATCGGCGCTAAACGCTTCAAGCGCCAGAATTTCAGCTCCCGAAGCGCCGCCGATTCGCCATGATTGCTCAAGGAGCCCGATGCGAATGACATTATTCCAACCCACACCACAGGCGATGTCGTAATTGCGCCGGGAAGCGATGAAGCCATTCAAATGCGTCTCGGCGAGTGAATCGAACTCAACCGCCTTCGCGATTGCATCGCGGACAGTCTCCGTCATCGCTTCAGTAACCAGACGATCGAATCCTCCACGGACAATGAACAGGTCAGACCCACCATATGCTTCCTGGCCAACATTATCGCGCGTCAGGCTCTGAGTGCCAAAATAGCTGATTTCGCAGCCGGGAACCCTGACCTGGCCGACACTGAGCGTATCGACATCTTTCAGGTTTTCCTCAAGCACCAAGCCAAGAGCGATTGTCTTGTCATCAATCTTTCCTAGCTTGGCCTGCAGATCAGGAAGATTACGGAAAACCTCCTGGTCCCGTCCGCCGTCCCGATAGACCTGTTTGAGACGCACTTCGCCGCAATGCTCGAAAAGCATGCGTCCCGCTTCGAGCGCGTCTTGCCTCGCAAATGCGGTGAAACCGGCCAAGGTCAGCGGAGTGACGGCGACGCTCAAGGCATGCGACCACTGCGGGGGCGCGATGGCAGCACCGGAAATGAGAGGATGCGTGATTGCTTTCGTCGCCATGAAACTCTCCGCCGTCGAGCCACCGAAAAAGGCGTTTTCGTCAGCGACTCCCAAGCTGTCCGCTTCCGCGCCTACCAACGGCCTGCGGGGTACAAGGTAGCTACCAGCCAACGCGACTTCCGAATCCAGTTCGCCTCCGTAGGCATAGCCGAGCAGAGCGGCGAGCCTGCGGCTTAACACATCATGACCGGCATGCTCGTGTCGGGCGAGATTCATGCATTCCAGCGTGAAAACCGTACGCTGCGGTGCGCCTACGGTCTCGTTTGCGTGTTGTAAACGTTGTCGACCAACCGAAGGGGACACCGTGGTCATTCGCCGTTCCCTTTCGCGCTGCCCGGGATCATCCGTTCCAACACACGCACGATCGTGAGTATGATCGCGCCAAAGCCGACACCCGCGAGCACAAGAATTGTCTGTCCGGAACCGGCCGCGATGCCGACGGCCGCGGCAAGCCAGATATTTGCAGCCGAGGTCAGATTGTGGACCTCGCCCTTGGCAAAGAAGATCGCGCCGGCGGCGACAAAGCCAACGGCCTGGGCAAGCCCTTGCACGACACGGAGAGGATCGACATTCGCACCGCCAGCAGCCTGCAGATCCTCATAGACCATGAACGCGGAGACCGAGATCAATGCAGAACTGAGCGCCACAAGAGCGTGCGTGCGAATGCCTGCAGCAATGCCGCGCATCTCGCGATCCAGGATAGCGTCCGTCAATGTTCTCTAATCGCACGTGTCAAGCTGGAGCTATCGTCGGTCGGGCTCACGGTTCTCTTCGAGGTCGGAACGCGTCCGCCTCAGCATGGCGTCGGATGGGTTGAACGGGCCAATGTGGTGTTCGCGGTCGCCGGAGCGGATCCGGCCCTCGCCTGTTGACCGTCGGCACTCGATTCTCGCCATCGTCCCGGCCGGACGATCTCTGCAACTCACATCAATGCAACTCGGTCATTTCACTCACGCGGCGGTCGGTTCTGTGACACTGCTGGACCAACGGAAGGCCTCGCCGCTTCTCCACATAGCATGAAGCACAACAGCAAGCTTGCGAGCGACCGCTACCTTGGCCCGCTTGAAGCCACCGCGCTTTGCGATCCGCAGGCCCCAGGTTTTGAGAGGCGAGGGCCTGGCGACCCGAGTGAGCAACGCGTTGGCCGCTTCGTAGAGGCTGCGCCGCAGAAAGTCGTCGCCCCGGCGCGATATGCGGCCGGCCTTCATTGTCTCACCAGATGCGTATATCTTCGGCGTCAGCCCAAGATACGCCCCCGTGCTCGCGGATCGGCGGAACCTCGACGGGTCGTCGATGGTAGCGACGTAACCGAGCGCGGTCACCGCCCCAACGCCTGGCACCGTCATCAGATGGCGCACGACGGGGGTCGTCCGAGCCATCGAGCGTACTCTCGCGTCAAGCGAAGAGACCTGGGCGGCAATATCGGCTCTGGCCTTCATAAGCGCGTCGACCACAGCGCGGATCGTGGGCGAGATATCCAGCTCACCTGCAACGATCTCTTCCGCGCGTCGGGCGAAGCCTCCAACGCGCTTCCCGAACACGATGCCGAAGGTGCGCAAGACGCCTCGGATTTCATTTTCCAGGCTACAGCGAATCTGGACGAGTTGGCTGCGCGCCGCTAGCAGCGCTCGCGCTTCATGGCTCGGTGCCGACTTCACGTGAACAATCTTGCACCACCCGGTGCGAACGATCTGCGCCAAGCCGACCGCGTCGTTTCGGTCGGTCTTGGCCGGCATCATCGACAGCGCCGCGTTCGCGTGCCGGGCATCCATACAAATGATCGGCACACCGGCCGCCTTCAACTCGTTCCAGAGCCAGACCGACAGCGGCCCCGTTTCCAACCCTGCTCGGGTCACCGAGAATTTAGTCAGCACGTCGGCGATCGCCTCGGGACAGGTCGCGACCTTGCGCTCGGCGATGATACGGCCTTCGGCATCAACGATGCAGATCGACGTTTTCTCCTGGCTGATGTCCAGTCCGGCAAAGTATTGCATAGCGGTACTCCTCGCGTTTGGCGGCATTGGTCTCTTGCCGCCGGTCAGTTTGAAGGGCCTTCACCATTGAGGGGAGGCCCCATCCGCGATTGACGCTATGTGGTGTAATTTCGGGTGTGGTTCCGGGCCGTCATGATCAGGCGGCTCTCGGTGTAATCTGAAGCGTCTTTTCCTCTTCGATTGTTGGCGGGATCAGGTCGGCCATCGCCTCTACCTGCATGTATCGGTGTTGAAGCTGCCACTCGTCATTGGCTTCGAGCAGGACCGCGCCGATCAGGCGGATGATGCTGTCCTCGTTGGGGAAGATGCCGACGACATCGGCGCGACGCTTTACTTCCTTGTTCAGCCGCTCCAGCAGATTCGTTGAATGGAGCTTGGTGCGATGCTGAGCCGGGAACGCCATGTAGGCGAGCACGTCAGCTTCGGCGTCGTCCAGGAAGGTTCCCAGTTTCGGCCATCTGGCGCGGAGCTGGTCGCCGACATGCCGCCAGGTCTGGACGGCATTGTCGTGGTCGGGTTGGATGAAGGCCTGTCGGATCGCGGCAGCGACCATGGTGTGCTGGCCCTTGGGAACGTAGGCGAGCGCGTTGCGCATGGCGTGAACCCGGCATCGTTGCCATGTCGCGCCGAGCACGCGCGTGATGGCGGCCTTCAACCCTTCGTGCGCGTCGGAGACGACCAGCTTCACGCCGGTCAGCCCGCGCCGCACCAGATCGCGCAGGAAGCTCGTCCAGAATGGCTCGGCCTCGGAGGGGCCGATATGCAGCCCGACGATCTCGCGTTTTCCGTCCGTGTTGACGGCGACTGCGATTATCGCCGCCACCGAAACGATCCGGCCGCCCTCGCGCACCTTCAGGTAGGTGGCATCGAGCCACAGATAGGGCCAGTCCCCAGCCAGGGGGCGCTTGAGGAAGGCATTCACCCGGTCATCGATATCCTTGCACAGCTTCGACACGGACGACTTGGAGATGCCGGTCATGCCCATCGCCTGCACCAATTCATCGACCTTGCGGGTCGAGACGCCGTTGATCCAAGCCTCCTGGATGACGGCCACCAGCGCCTTCTCCACCGTCTTGCGCGGCTCCAGGAAGCCGGGAAAGTAAGCCCCGTTGCGCATCTTCGGGATCTTCAAATTCAGCGTGCCTAGCCGGGTGTCGAGCGAGCGCTCGCGGTAGCCGTTGCGCCACGTTTGGCGAGCTTCGCCGCGCTCGTAGCGGCCAGCGCCAACCAGGCCCTCGACATCGGCCTCCATGATCAGTTGCAGGACGTTCTCGGCTATGACCCGTAGAAAATCGGGATCGCCGCTCTTCGCGGCAAGCTCAGCCAGCGGTAGTCTGTCATCGGTCATCGGGGCTTCCCTCTCGGTCAGGTTGAAGTCGCGAAACTCCACCTTATCCGACAGGCCCGGTGACCACCCGAGACAGGGCGAACCTGGCAGCGAAATCTCCACCGCAAAGTCCACCCGCATCTCCCAACGAAATTACACCACGAGCGCGGACGCTACCCGATCCAGTCCCAGCAAAAGCCCGGCGACTGTCGCGATCGCCAGCCTGTAGAGAATTTCCCAGGTATCCATCAGCATCCCCACTCGCTCTCTAAGCCACAAAGCGAACGCCGCGTCTGCGGCGTTGTTCCGGCGACAGAATGGAGATGGCTAGAAAGGGACTCGCCAGCTTTTGCAATGAGCTGCACCCGCTTGGGAAGGCCGAGAGCGGAGAATGAAAGCAACCTGTTGCCATGGCACCTTCAGATTGCGACCAGAACGGTGATCGGGCTGTGTGCGAACAACTCGGCGAGCGGCGTTAGCGGTCGGACGTCGAATTCGGTGTCCGTCACCACATTGCGCATGCGGATGGCCGTTCCCGCTTGCAGAATGGTATCGCCCCACGTCCGACGTGGAATGCGGTCTTCTTCATCGAACCGCCCGGCTGATAATCTCGGCACCGCCACAATGGCGTCGCGTCCGCCAAGTCGCGTCGCATAGGCAAAACCATATGCGGCGTTCGGCCATGAAAGCTCAAGTGGGACATAAGACGGGGACGCTTCGGTACGCTGCCCTCCCCCGCGCAGCCAGCAGCAATGCGATCAGTCGCTGCTTGGCGTCGGCATGCAGCCATCGTTCCAAGTGACGGGCGCCCGCGAAAAGTTGGCAGTTAACCGGCCGAAGTGCACATATTTTTCTGTTGTCCGGATCGAGGCTATCGTCGAACTCCTCGGTTCCCTGATAAATGTCCGGTAGACCGGGCAGGGGCAGCTTGATAGCCGTTTGCGCCAGACTATTGATCCATCCCGCACGGTGCAGCTGCGCGACGAACGCACCCCGCCCCAACCCTGGATGTCGGCTCCGCCGCGAATGAGCATGCGCCGTCCCGGATCGCCGGACCCTTGCGAGAGCGGCTCTGTTTGGCCAAACGCCGGCATAGAATGGAAAATGGACGGTATGGCGGTGAGCACGCCAGCCGCGCCGGCATAGCCAAGGAGAGTGCGTCGGGTCATTGACTTGAAACGAAGGTTGGTACGTGAGGACGTCATTTTCGGCTCCTGTATGCAAGATGATGGCAAAAGGGTCATCCAATCTCGATTGGTGCGGCGACCTGGAACGGTTGTGCTGGCTTTTATCTGCCCGCGGGCGCCGCGGCTGTCCGTCAATCGGAGGGGCGACCAACGGACAGCCAAGGGGTCAGTCCTCGATCGGCGGACCGACGATGATGGTTCCGTACTCGGCTGCGAGCGCCGCCAACTGTTCGGGCGCCAGGCCAGCGATCTTGGTGAACAGCTCCTCGATACCTCCTGGCACGAATGTTGCCACCATATGCACCTGCTCATCCGTGCCATTCTTCCAGGCATGGACAGTGCCCGCCGGAATTGCGACCACGGCGCCCGGCTGAACCTCGAAGACTTCGTCGCCCAGCGCGAAGGTGGGCCTGCCTTCCAGGACGTAGAAGACCTCATCCTCTGCGTGCGTGTGACGCGGCGCGGCGCTGCCCGGGGCTGCAAACGATTCCATGATGGCGTAGCGGCCGTTGACGTCGGCGCCATGTACGCGGATGGAAAGACGCTCACCCGGTATCGCTTCGAACCAGGCTATCTGGTCATGATGATCCACCACCGGTGCGATCGTTGAGTGGGAAGCGCCTAGCGGCGATATCGTGTCGACTTTCGTCATTTCATTGCTCCTACTGTTGGACTGATTGTCGTGGTCGATGTAGGAGGTTGCCGGCACGCCTTATTGACCGTTCCGTGCACGCTTGGAACAATCCTGCGGCCTTGTGCGCAGCCGCATCCGGCCTGGGCGTATTGGCTTTATTGTTGCCGTCGCGACCAAGGCCGCTCGAGCGGGCGATGCGGCCCAAACCGGCCGGCGGCATGGATTTACGCAAACCGGGCTAAATCCGTCGACGATGAGCGGGGTTAGTCCGTCTCGTTCTGAAGTTGCCGAGAACGTCGGTTGCTACACCGTCAGGCGATCAGCGAGAATATGGCCGCAAGGACCCTATGTTGCTCACCATCAGGGATTTAACGTGACAGTGTCTCACTCGCGACGGGTTAGCACACTGTATAGTCCGGTCTTCTTCAGCGGCTGAGGATCGCAGAAAGTTGTTTGCGCACAACAGTGCGTGCTGCGTAAATCGACGAACAAGTGCTGCGGTTGCATCATCGCGGCGTGTTTCGTGAGGGCGTCTGGACCGACCTTTCGTAGCGATCTTCATTCCCTCTCGTAGCCCGTCATCTCGAGATAGCCCTTGCCCGGGTGCGTGCCGGTGACCTGAACCGGACCTTCCCAATAGGGAATGCTCAGATCCATCCATGCCTTAGGGTTGAGCGCGCCGACGTTGACGTCGAGCGCACGGTCCTGCAAGGTGAGCCGCCAGCGCGTCGGGACGTCACGCCCCTCCACCCGGCTCGTCTCAAGCGGGGTCGCGACGAGATTGCCGTCGCCGTAGGGCGTCGCGCCACCGTCCGCCGCGATCCAGGTGGCGGAGGTGAAGCTGCCGCCGTCGGCATCGCGCAAGCTGAAACCCATCATCTTCTCGCCCGTGTCGAAGGAGAGCGAGAACCAGTCCCAGCCGGACTGGTCGTCCGCCAGCGGCTGCGACGACCATTCGCGATCAAGCCACGCGGCGCCGTGCACGGGCACCTCGCCTCCAGGCAGCGTGAGCGTTCCCTCCACGGTGTAGAACGGCTGGGAATAGTAATAGCTCGCCTGCCCCTGCGCGGACTTGGCCGAATAGCCCCGGTCGCCGTGGAAAACCAGCGGGCCTTCCGCCTGCATCGCGATGTCGTAGGCGAAATCCTCGCCCGTCGCCGTGATCCTCAGGCGGTCCAGGCTGTCGCCCGCCATCTTCCAGTCGTCTATCCAGGCCGCGAACGGCGCGGCTGTCACGCCCGCCTGGCCGGTGCCGCCGCGCGCGAAACGCTCCGTGGCGAAGTGCGCGGAGGCGCTGGTGACGGCCGCATGGCCGAACCACACCTGCGGGCTCTCCCAGCCCTCGGCCTCGCCCGCCGCCAGCGCCGAGCGGAACAAGGTCCATTGCAGGCCGTAATCCGCGCCGTCGGGTGCGGTCAGAATCGCCGTCAGGTACCACCACTCGATCCGGTAGTCCGGATGGTCTCCATGATCGCGCGGAAACTCGAACCGCTTACCCGGTTCCGGAACCGTAAAACCTTCGGCGTCCGTGCCAAGGCCGGCAAAACCCTGGGCGACGGCGTTGCCGGCGCCCAGCAGCAGGAAGATGACCACCCTAGCGTTCATTGGCGAAGATCCTCAGCAGCGCAGCCGGTTCCATGCCCGCCAGCCGCCACGCCGGCCAGAACGCGGCAAGCAGCGCGGCGACGAGCGCGAAGAGCATCAGGCGGGCGTACTCGCCGGGAAACAGGTACATCGGCAGGCGCCAGCCGAACGCCTCGACATTTACGATGGCGAGCAGCACCCAGGCAAGCGCCAGGCCCAGCGGCAGGGCCAGCACGGCGGTGACGGCGGCGAGCAGGACAGTGCGCAGGACCTCAAGCGCGGCGAGCCGCCGCTGCGTCGTTCCCATCGCCCACAGGGGCGCCATCTGCGGCAGCCGCATCGCCGCCAGCGTGAGTAGGCTCATCAGGATCGCGAAGGCGGCGACCGCCAGCGTCAGCACGTTCAGCGCCCCGGTTACGGAGAAAGTGCGCTCGAACACCGACAACGAGAACGCCTTGAGCGCCGCCTGGTCGACGATGCGCGCGGGCGACAGGCCGGCCTGCTCGACCAGAGCCCGGCGCAAGCCTTCCGGATGGCCGGTGCGCACGCCGTAGCGGCTCGGCAACACGCCGGGGAAAGTCTCGCGGAACTGCGCCTCGCCGACGATGGCCTGGCCGATCGGGTTGCCGTAGTCGCCGACGACGCCCGCGACCGGAAGCGACAGCCCGGCGCCGAGTGCGAGCCTATCGCCCACTTGCAAGCCGGCGCGGCGGAAAAGCTGCTCGTTGACGACGACCGCCCTGCCTTGTTCGACCTCGTCCCAGACGGCGGGAACCGCGTCGAGGAAGCGCCAGTTCTCGCGATATGTGTAGCTGACACGCGCGCCGAAAATCTCCGCCGGCACGCCGGCGAGCGTCGCATCGACCGACATGACCGGCAGCACGGCGTCCGCGCGCGCTTCGAGGAAACGTTCCAGGGCGGCGTGGTCCGCGACCGTCTCGGCATCGAGGTAGAGTTCGGCGGACAGGCGCTGGTCGAGAAAACCGACGAAGGTCAGGCGGAAGCTCGAGACCATGGTGGAGACACCGACATTCGCGGCCATGGCGAGCAGCAGCGCCATGAGCGCGAGCCCGAGGCCGGGCAGTTGCTGGCGCGTGTCGCCCCAGAACCATTGCGCAAGTGCGCCGCGGGCCATTCCTTCGCAAAGGCGCAGGATCGCCGCCAGGCAGGGCGGCAGCGCAAGTGCCGCGCCCAGCAGAAGGCAGGCGAGCAGCGCGAAGCCGGCGGCCAGCCCGACTCCGGCGACGGCCAGCACGCCCGCTGCCGCGAGCAGCACAAGCGCGCCCGCGGTCTGTAAAGTTCGCGTCCGTCCCGAAGCAACGGCCCAGGCGCGTCCGCCGGCGCTTGCCAGGACAGGCATCCGTGCCAGCCGCAGCAGCGCGCTGGCAGAGGCGAGCAGTGCGCCGCCGAGCGCCATGGCCATTCCCGAAAGCCACCATGCCGGGCGGATCTGCAGCGTGCCGGCTACGTCGGCGCCGTAGAGGCCCCGGATCGTCGCGGCCACGTCCGGCAGCAGGAATGCTGCGACGAGATAACCGAGCGCGATGCCGAGCGCGCCGGCCAGCACCGCCAGCACGACAAGCTCCAGCACCATCAGGACGATCAGACGGCGCAGCGGCACGCCGAGCGCGCGCAGCGTGCGGACCATGCCGCGCCGCTGCTCAAAGGCCAGGCCAATCGCGCCGTGGACGATAAAGATGCCGACCGCGAAGCTGAGGAAGCCGAAGGCCGTCAGGTTGAGGTGGAAGCTGTCGGTGAGCCGGCCGACATCGCTCGCGCCGTCCGCGCGCTGGAGCACGAGGTCCGGCGCGACCTCGGCCAGCGGCCGTTGCCGCAGCGGCTGCTCCGGCAGGACGATCAGGCGGCTGATGCGCCCGGGGCGGTCGAGCAGCGCCTGGACGACGCCGATGTCGGCAAGCACGGTGCCCGGCGCAACCGCCTGATCGGTCAGAACCGGGTTCGGCAGGTTCGCGGCGAGCAGCGCCGCCGTCTCCGGGCCGGCGACCAGCGTGTCCGTGCGCAGGAAGCGGTCGAGATCGGCGCGCCCCATCACCGTGCTCGCGGCCGAGCCCGGCGGCACGGTCAGCGGATCGACGCCGACCAGCGTCACCGTGGCGCCGCCGACGCGCAGCCGTCCTTCCGCCACCGGGCTGACGAGCCAGCCGGCGCGGCGCAGCGCGACGAACAGCTCCTGGGACACGGAATCTCCCTCGCGCGGCACCAGCTGGTCGAACCGGCCCTCGGCCAGTGTGGCGGCGGCCGCATCGTAGCTCGCGCGTGCCTCGGCGTTGATCGCCTGCACGCCCGACCACAGGGCGGTGGCCAGCGCGAGGCCCAGCACCAGCGTCAGCAACTGGAGCAGGTTGCGCCGCCAGTGCGAGGCCAGCGCCGACAGGACCGCACCGGTCATGCGAGGCGGCCCTGGCTGAGATGCGCCCGCCGGCTGAGCCGAGCCGCAAGGCGCGGGGAGTGCGTGACCATCAGGAGCGCCGCGCCGGTCTCCGCCACAAGCGCGAGGAATTGCTCCATCACCTCGTCGGCGGTCGCCTCGTCGAGGTTCCCTGTCGGTTCGTCGGCGAGGATCAGCTTCGGCCGGGCCGCGAGCGCGCGGGCGATCGCCACGCGCTGCTGCTGGCCGCCGGAAAGCTGCTCGGGATATTTCCGCAATTGCGGCTCGAGGCCGAGCGCACCGGCGAGCCGCGAAAGCTCCGCCGGTTCAGGCGTGCCGCTGAGGCGCGCTTGGAAGGCGATGTTGGCGGCGACGTCCAGGGAGGGGATGAGGTTGAACTGCTGGAAGACGATGGCGACAGCGCTTCGCCTGAGGCTCGCGCGGCCGCTGTCGTCGAGCGCGGTGACCTCGTGCCCGTCGAGCAGGACGCGTCCGCCGTCGGCCGCGTCCAGCCCTGCCACCAGATGCAGCAGCGTGCTCTTACCCGAGCCGGACTCGCCGGTCAGGGCCAGAGTCTCGCCGCCATCGAGCGAGAGCGTCACGCCGCGCAGAACGGGAATCGGGCCGTCCGGGCCAAGATAGGATTTCCGCAGGTCTTCGATCGAAAGCAACATGTAACCAAGCTATCGCATGCTGCGAAAAGTAGAAGGCCGAGGTGCAAGTGATGGATGGCCGAAATCCCGGTGGGCTGAAATCGCCGAGGAGGAACTTGACGACGAGTTGCGGTTTCTGCACGGAGATATCTATCGTTGGCGGCGCCGAGCCGCTTTTGCAACCGCTTTCAGCGATAGATCGCTTCGCTGCGTCTCGGCCGTGAACCGGCGCATGCTCATGTGGTCGATCATGCGCTGGCGAGGAGGGCCGACCGATGCCGCGCGAATAGGAAGGGTGTTCATCACAGGGCGCCGCATACCGCGAAGCTGCCGCACATCCCGCGCGAGCGGGTTCGTTCGATCACCGATCCGCACCCCAAAATAACGGCGCGCTGAAAGCGGAAAATGATTACCAGTTAAGCGGGTCCGAAAGCAGTACGGCGATTCTCGAGGCCTCGCGTTGCTTAGCTGCTGATCCGCGGTCTTGCGGTAGGTTAGTGCGCCAATTTGTGGTAGCCGGTGAGTTTGATAAGTGAAAGAGGACGTACCGTGAGCGAGCCGACCGTGACTGAGGCAACCGACAACATTTATGCATCGCTCCAATCGGACAATGCTGACATCGACGAACATATTGCGACCCTCAAGCTCGCACTGGCCCGGGAAGGCGCCAAAGAAGCCGTTTTCGATCCGACCAAGCTGGCACAGAACAACCGTTCGGGACGCAAGATGATGCAGGCCTATTTTCGGCAGCGCGGTGTGAGCGTCAAGTTTTCAGCCCAGTAGGTCCACCCCGGTGTGGAGCGTTTTGCTGTGAATCCGCTGCTATCTATGGGAGTGTTCTAGCGCCGTCGGTTCTGGCGAAAGCGGTACCACAGACCACCGCTCAAACGGTGCGGAAAGTCGGCTTTCTGATTTACCATTGTAAGATACTGACAGCAGCCGACCGGCCTTGGACGTCCTACGATGCCGTGAACGAGGCGCGTGGAAGCAGTGAGATCGGTCGCGCCGTCCTCGTTATGCGATACGATGGATCGTCGAGGACATCGAGTTTCCATCAAGGTGGAGGGTCGCAACTGTTATCGGAAGACTGAAGCGTCTGGGGCCGGCGCTTCCGGGGTTCAGATAGAAGACGCCGTCGACCGTTTCTGTGTTGGCTCGGTGCGAATGCCCAGAAATTACGACATCGTAGCCATTCGTCGCGGGATCGAACGAGAGATCGTTGCGATCATGGATGACGAAGAAGCGTCGGCCCAGCAGTGTTACGAAAGCCGTTTCAGGGAAAGCGCGCGCCCAATCCGCGACGTCGACATTGCCGCGAATGGCGGTGACGGGAGCGATCTCGGTAAGGCGGGAGACGATCTCCGGCTTGCCGATGTCGCCAGCGTGGACGATGTGCTGCACGCCTTGGATCATCGACAAGGCCTCGGGGCGAAGCAGGCCGTGCGTATCCGAAATCACCCCGATCACCGGCATTGAAAGAGCTGCTCCTCGGTCGGCCGAATAAGGTTGCTTCGCTCGCGGGCCGCGCCTTCACGTGCCGCAGAAGGTTCGGTAGCCCGCCGCGGGCGCTGGCGGAAGGCCGGCATAATCGGCGAACTGCGCCCGATCCTCGAAGGGCGAGGCCAGCGCTTCGTTCAAGCGTTCGAAGGGGGCCAGGTCGCCGGCCATCGCGGCGGCAAGCGCTTCCTCGACGAAGTGGTTGCGCGGAATGATCGCCGGGTTCACCGCATCCATCGCAACGCGACGTTCACCCGGCTCTCTCGGCTCGGTGGCGAGGCGCGCACGCCAGCGAGCCGCCCAGCCGTCGTAAGCGGTTGGATCCGCAAAGAGGGCGCGCATCGTCTCGTCGGCCTGTTCGCTTTCCGCCGCTTTGCCGAGACTGCGGAAGGTCACGGTGAAGTCCGCCTTCTGCTCGGCCATACGCCCAAGAAGATCCCCGATCAAGGCGGCATCGTCCGTGTGCGGTGTCTGCAAGCCGATCTTCGCCCGGAAGCCGTCGACATAAGCGGTGTTGAACACGTTCGCAAAGCCGGCGAGGACGTCTTGTGCGACCTCGATGGCTTTGTTTTCGTCCGGATCGAGATGAAGAAGCAGACATTCGGCGAGACGCACCAGATTCCAGTTCGCAATGCCGGGCTGGTTGCCATAGGCATAACGCCCGTTCCGGTCGATCGAGGAGAAAACGGTCGTGGGATCGTAAGCGTCGAGGAAGGCGCAGGGACCGTAGTCGATCGTCTCCCCGGCGATCGACATGTTGTCGGTGTTCATGACGCCATGCACGAAGCCGATTTGCATCCAGCGCGCTACGAGCGTCGCCTGGCGGGCGCACACGCCTTCGAGAAGGGCGCTGTAGGGATTGGGAGCGCCCGCAGCCTCGGGGTAGTGCCTCTCGATCACATGATCGGCCAGACGGGCGACCGCGGCATCGTCGCCTCGCGCGGCGAAGAACTGGAACGTGCCGATACGAACATGGCTGGAGGCGACACGGGTGAGAACAGCGCCCGGCAAGGGCGTTTCCCGGTAGACCGGCTCGCCCGTGGTAACCGCGGCCAGCGCCCGCGTGGTTGGGATCCCAAGCGCGGCCATGGCCTCGCTGACAAGGTACTCACGCAAGACCGGGCCGAGCGCGGCCCGTCCATCGCCGCTGCGCGAGAACGCGGTCGGGCCGGCCCCCTTCAGTTGAATATCGCGGCGCCCGCCATGCCGGTCGACGACCTCGCCGAGAAGGATCGCACGCCCGTCGCCCAGTTGCGGCACGAAGTTTCCGAACTGGTGCCCGGCATAGGCGGCCGCGATGGGCTCGGCTCCAAGCGGCAGACGGTTGCCCGCAAGGATCTCGGCGCCTTCAGGATTGTCCAGGACATCCGCGTCGAGCCCAAGCTCTTCGGCGAGCGGCCGGTTCAGCTTCACCAGATGCGGCGCGGCGACGGGTGTCGGCACGGTGCGCCGATGGAAAACGGCGCCAAGGCGCGCATAGGTGTTGTCGAAGGGAAAATGCACCGTCATCCGTTCCATCGCTCCAACCTTACCATCAGGCTGCCGGATCCTGACCACAAGGTAGACAGGTGGCATCGCCGATGGCGGATTTCGAGGGCCATGTCCGACGGGTGACTCGTTTGCTTGAGCCCGTTACAGGGGTACGAGAGCGGCAGAGCCATCCGGCCGGGACAGAATATCCGCCAGTGCCTGGCGCATCGCGTCGTGAAATGCCGGCATGTTGTAGATATCGTTATGCCCGGCGCCGCCGATGGTCTGGAAAGAGACGAGATTGGGAATAGCGCGCCGAAGAGCCTCGGCACGCGGGGCCCGGATGATCGTGTCGTGTTCACCGGTGATGAGTGCGACAGGGGCCTGGACTGTTCTTAATTCCTCAGCCGGATCCATTCGATGTCGCAGCAGGAGGCCGACGGGCAGCCAGGGGTAATGGTCTGACGCGACTGCAGTGAGTGAATCGAAGGGGCTAACCAGAATCGCGCCCTCGAGCGGACGGCGTGCAAGAAGCGCGGCGGCCACTCCGGCACCGATGCTGAAACCCATGGCGACGACAGGTCCTTTCCCGAACCGAGTCTCGACGAAATCGTAGATCAGAGGCCCATCCTGAAGAAGCGTGGCGGCGCTTGGCCGACCTTCGCTCGGAGCATAGCCGCGATAGTGGAAAGCCACGACATCGGCCTCTGGGTAGAGGCCATGGAGAAACCGCGCCACTTCATCGGCATTCCAGGCATTGCCACCAAAACCGAGAATGATCGGGCTTGCCTCATCCGTCACGACCGCCGGAATGTACGTACCGTAAAGACGGTCTCCGTTTGGCGCCGAAAGCTCAAGCCGTTCAGCCCCGGC
The DNA here is from genome assembly GCF_052435475.1 of Aliihoeflea sp. Lineage (NCBI taxonomy): Bacteria > Pseudomonadati > Pseudomonadota > Alphaproteobacteria > Hyphomicrobiales > Phyllobacteriaceae > Aliihoeflea > Aliihoeflea sp. The sequence goes on along the minus strand of NZ_JBQVMV010000010.1, from coordinate 53,225 downwards.
GGATAACGGTTGGGCCGGCGGAATCATCCGCGTCGGGAACATCAGTCCGGTCTGCGCAAAATAGACGACCGTCAGGATGACGCCGTAGATCAGGATCGGGATCAGAAGGAGCTTCAACCACATGGAACCGATCTACCGCGGATCGGTGACAAAGTGTATGACGGGCCACTCGCCAATCGCCGATTTCATGCCCCGCCCAGCGGATAGCTGCCCTTCGGCAAGCGGCCTCAAATCGACATATGACGGCGTCTAGGCGGCTCCCGAAAGCCGCCGTTCGATCCAAAGCTGTGCATCTTGGAAAAGCGCCTGTGCAGCGAAAGGTGACAATGAGATAGGCTATGTGCGACCTATCTCAACGTTCGGACGAACACCCTCGCATGCCTTTCCGATTCATTCACACTGCCGATCTTCACCTCGATTCCCCATTGCGCTCGCTCGCGATGCGCAACAGTGACCTGGCCGAGTTGATTGGCGACGCGACGCGTCAGGCCCTGATCGCGATCGTCGATCTCTGCATCGACGAGCGCGTCGATGCTCTTATCATCGCCGGTGATCTATATGACGGCGATCAGACGTCGATGAAAACCGCCCGGTTTCTGGCCAGCCAGATGCTGCGGCTGCACGAAGCCGATATCAGTACCTTCATCATCCGGGGCAATCACGATGCCCTGTCGCGGATCACTCAGGAACTGATCCTACCACCATCGGTGACCGTGTTCGGGGGCCGTTCGCACGCCGTCGACCTTGCCCGAGGAGATCTCGCTCTCTCGATTCATGGCCTGAGCTTTGCCAAGCCGCAGGCTCCGGAAAGCCTCCTCGATAAATATCATCGCCCTGCCCCCGATACGGTCAATATCGGCATCATGCATACGAGCTTGGCCGGCGCGTCCGGGCACGACCCCTATGCCCCATGCAGAGCATCAGACCTCCATGGCTGGGGCTTCGATTATTGGGCCCTGGGGCATATCCATGTTCGCGCCCAGCATGCTGGCGATCGCACGGTGATCATGCCGGGCATGCCACAGGGCCGGGACATCAATGAAGCCGGTGAAAAGACCGTGACGCTCGTGACGGTCAATGATGATCGCAGCCTCACCCTCGAGGAATATCCGACCAGCGTCGCCCAGTTCGAACGGGTCTCGATCGATCTTTCCTCCGCTGAGACATGGCGGGATGCAGCCGAACTCATCGAGGAAGGCATGGGTGTGGCTCGCGACCGGACACGCTCGGCGCATCTTGTCGGCCGCCTTAAATTGACTGGCGCAACGCCGTTGTCTTGGCAGTTGCGCCGCGATCGCGATCTGCTGTTGGCGGAGATCGAACAGCGCGCCGAGGGTCTCGGCAAGATCTGGATCGAGAAGATCGAGATCGCCACCACAGTGCCGGTGAGCGCCCCGGTGGGAACCGCTACCGCCGACCCGGTCCTGGAACTCGGCGAGCTGATGCGCAGCGATATCATTCACCAGCATGGTGTTCGCGAGGCCGTGCGTGATCTGGTCAAGGAACTGCGCGATGATATGCCACCGGAGGCACGCGGTTTCAGCGGCGATGACGAAGCAGCGTTCGAAGCACTGATCGACCAGTTGCTAACGGAAGGCAGCGAGGACATGCTGGCACGGCTGAAGCCGGAAGCGTCGGAGATCAGCTGATGCGTCTGCGCCGGCTCGATCTAACCCGCTACGGCAAGTTCACCGACTACTCGATCGACTTCGGAGAACACGACGCTGGCACGCCGGACCTGCACATCGTCTACGGCTTGAACGAAGCGGGCAAATCCACCTCGCTGTCAGCCTATCTTGACCTGCTGTTCGGGATCGAAGAGCGCACGCGATATGGTTTCTTGCATCAAGGTAAGGCGATGGAGATCGGCGCCTGCCTCGAATTTGACGGGCAGGCGCATGAATTCAAGCGCGTCAAGCAGCGCAGCAACTCGCTGCTAGACGCACATGGCCAGCCGGTCAACGAGGCCATCCTGAGCGTCCCGCTCGCCGGGCTGACGCGCGACGCCTATCGCATGATGTTCTCGCTCGACGATCAGACGCTGGAAGATGGCGGCAACGCCATTCTGGAAAGCAAGGGCGATCTGGGGGAGTTGCTGTTTTCGGCAAGCGCCGGCCTCGCCGGCATCAGTTCCATTCTCGAGGCCGCAATCGCTGAGGCCGACGGCATTTTCCGCAAGCGTGCCAGCTCGACAAAGATCGCCGGCCTCAAACGCCAGATCGCGGATCTCAAATCGCAGCGCGATGACATCGACATCCAGGCCTCGGCCTACCGGACGCTGACGACGGCGCTCGAGCAGGCTGAAGCCGCCTATGACGCCGTCATGAAGGAAATCGGGACGGCAAAGGCCCGCCACGACGAGATCGAACGTGTTCTGCGAGCCCACCCGCTAGCGGCCGACTATCGCCGGGCTGACGAACAGCTTTCCGACTGTGCGGACCTGCCCCATCCACCTGCCGAGTGGGCGTCCGCACTTCCGGACCTGATTGTCGAAGAGACAAGGCTTCAAACGGAGCTGACGGGCATCAAGCAGCGCGAGCAGAAGGTCCGGGAGGAGCTGGAAGGGCTCGTGGTTGAAAACAGTCTGCTTGAGATGACGGATCAGCTCGATCAGCTGTCGGACGCAGCCGCACGCTATGCGACCGCACAGGAGGACCTGCCGAAGCGAAAGCAGGCGCTGTCGGAATCCAACCGCAAGGTCGATCTCATCCTCGCAACGCTCGGACAGACGAATGTCGGGGATCCGAAATCGCTGCTGATACCGGCGGCGACGATCGGGGCGCTGCGGGATCTGATCAGCGCGAGATCCGGCGTCGACGTCGCACGGCACTCTGCTGAAAAGGAGTTTGAGGCAGCCCGGCAGGCTTTCGAGAAAGAGCAGCGTGACCGGCTGGCGCTCGATGGCCACGGAGCCTCGATCGATGCTGGCAAGATAGCCCAGCTTCAGTCGGTGCTGCGCCGCATGCGCGACAGCAACCTTGTCGCCGAAGTCAGACTTGCCGAGCGCGCTGTCCCCGCCAAGCGCCAGGCCTTCGACGATGCCAAGACCGAACTGCACCCATGGGCCGGTGACGGCGACGCTCTCCGACGCATCTTGCCGCCCGCGACCGATCGGGTTGAATCCTGGAAGTCGACTCACAGCGAATTGGAGAAGCGTCGCTCGCAGACCGTCGAGCGGGAACGAGAGCTCTCGACGAAGCAGGAGGAAGATGCCGCACGTCTGGCCGCACTCCGCGACGCGATCGACATCATGGATGATGAGGAGGCCAAGGCAGCCCTTCGGGAACGGGATGAGGCCTGGGCGCAGCATCGGTCGGTCCTCGACCGGGAAACGGCCGATCGCTTCGAAACCCGCATGCGAACGACCGATGCAGCCGCGGCCGCACGTCTGAACAACGCCAGGCAACTCGAGGAGCTGCGTTCCCTGACCGCCGGGATGGCAGTAGACAGGGCAAGCGTCGACCGGCAACGCCAGTTGCTGCGCGGGCTCGATGATGAACTGCAGACATTGCGAGGCGAGATCAGGACCGAAACGCCAGTGGAAATCGATCTGGATGCCGATACGTCCGTCGCGTCATGGCTGACAAGGATCGGCCGATGGGTTGAAGTCCGCGCTTTGGCGCTGACCGCGTGGGATGATCTGCGCCTTGCCTTGAGGGACGCCGAAGACGCCAAAACTACGCTCGCAAGGGAGCAGGATACGCTGGCAACGACCCTGATCGGCGTCGGGATTGATGTCGAACATCTGAACGTGGCGGCCCTGGTGCAGGCAGCCGACACCATCCTGGTGGACCATGCTGCCATGCAGACCAGGCTGCAGGACTCCCTGAAGCGCGTCGGTGAATTGGAAGCGGCCGCGGTTCGACGGAAAGCGGAGCTCGACGAAGCCGTCACTGTATCCAATGCGTGGCAGACAGATTGGTCGACCGCCCTCGAAAGCACCTGGTTTGAGGGGGAAGGAAAAGTCGGCGCCATCCGTGAGCTGCTCGACGCGCTCGCCGGCCTCCCCGAAGCCTTGCGCGAGAAAGATGATCTGCTTCATCGCATCGACTCCATGGAGGCCGACCGGAAGTCCTTCGTGGAAGCGGTTGCCCAGTTGCATGACGCATTCGCCGAGACATTCGACGACAGTGCGCCGCTTGCCGCCGCCAGGGCCCTCCTCCGGCGACGGGAGGAAGCAAGACAGGTCGAAGGGAAGCGTCAGGAACGGGACCAAAGCCTTGTCGACCTAGCGACAGAACGCGAGCGGTTGGACGGCGAGATTGCGATCCATGCCGCGGGCAAGACGGAACTGACCGACTTCTTCCAGACGGGGACCCTTGCGGATGTTCGACAAGCTCTCGAGCGCTGCCGCAAAAGGGACGAGCTGGTCGAGCAGCAGAGCAAACTGGAACGGCAGATCGTCGGTGACATGCAGTTGCCATCGCTGGACTCTGCCATGGCCAGTCTCGCCAATACCGACCTGGCAGAACTGCAGCGGGAGCAGGCCGAGCTTGTTACGCGACTTGATGATCTCGACGCACGATCAAAGAACCTGTTCGCCGACAAGGCGCGGGCAACCGATCGCCTGACCGCCATCGGCGGCGATGATTCCGTTGCCCGCCTGGAGGCGAACCGGCGCACCTTGCTTCTGGAAATCGAGGATCTGGCGCTGCGCTATCTTCGCCTCAGGAGCGGAAGTCTGATCGCAGAGCACGGCATCCGCGCCTATCGGGACAGACACCGCAGCGCGATGATGAACCGGGCCTCCGAAGCGTTCCGTCTGATCACACGCGACGAATACACCGGCCTGGCCACGCGGCCCAACAAGGATCGTGAAGCGCTCATCGGTCTGTCACGACATGGCGGCTCCAAGCTCGCAATCGAGATGTCCAAGGGCACGCAGTTCCAGTTGTACCTGGCGCTGCGCCTGGCCGGGTACGAAGAGTTCGCGACGGCGCGACCGTCGGTCCCCTTCATCGCCGACGACATCATGGAGACCTTCGACGAACCGCGCTCGGAGGAGGTGTTCCGGCTATTCGGGCAGATGGCTCAGGTCGGACAGGTGGTTTACCTGACCCACCATCGGCATATTTGCGAGATCGCTGCGACGGTTGTGCCGACGGTGAAAATTCACGAGATAGTGTAGGGCGATCTCTGATGTATATTGAGAAACTCAGGATCAAGAACTTTAAGTGCTTTGAAGGCTGGTTCGAGGTTGATCTTAACCAAGGCGTTAATATAATTGTGGGCAACAACGAGGCTGGTAAATCTACGCTTCTCGAAGCCATCCATCTCTGCCTTACCGGCATTCTGAACGGAAGGTACCTGCGCAACGAACTTTCACCCTACTTATTTAACCGACACGTTGAGCGTGAATACCTGAATAGTATCGGAACGCCCCATCCACTACCCCCGCCGGATATCCAAATCGAGTTGTTCCTCTCCGGTGATAAGGAAGTGATGGAAGAATTGCGCGGAAATAAAAACTCCGAGAAGAACGACAATCGTTCTGGACTCCTTTTCTCGATTGAGTTCGATAAAAAGTATGACGGCCCCTATACCGAGCTCCTGAAGACCAAGGAGATCAACTCGATTCCTCTCGAATTCTATCAGGTCCAGTGGTGGGAGTTTTCCCGCCAGCCCGCGACAGCGCGAACCATTCCAATCAAATCCGCACTGATCGATTCAACGAGCACCCGCGTACAGGGCGGCTCGGATATGTACATCTCGCGTATCGTCAAGGAATTTCTTGATGAGAAGGAGCGTGTCGCGATCTCTCAGGCGCATCGGAAGCTCAAGGATGCCTTCAAAAACGATGACCATGTGGACTCGATAAACAAAAGGCTGGCGGAAGCGGCCAAGATTAGTCGAAAAAATGTGAGCATCTCCGTGGATATGTCATCTCACAATGCGTGGGAAAGCAGTCTTATGACCTATATTGACGGGGTCCCGTTCCACCATATCGGTAAAGGAGAGCAATGTATTATCAAGACGAGGCTCGCGCTTAGCAGCAAGAAGCTCAGAGAGGCGACCGTCTTGCTGATTGAAGAACCGGAAAATCATCTCTCGCATTCCAAGCTCAACCAGCTCCTCAGTGACATCAGCACCGACAACAGCGGGAAGCAGGTCATTATTACTACGCATAGCAGCTTCGTCGCGAACAAGCTGGGTCTGGACCATCTCATACTGCTGCGGGAAGCGCACGTGACGCGCGTCAAGGATCTCAGGGCCAGCGACTTCTTTCACAAGCTTCCCGGGTACGACACTTTGCGTCTCGTATTGGCGAAGAAATCGATCCTCGTAGAAGGAGATTGTGACGAGTTGATCGTCCAGCGGGCCTACATGGACGCCAATAGTGGGAGATTGCCGATCGATGACGAAATTGATGTCATATCGGTGGGCACCGCTTTCCTACGCTTCCTTGAGTTGGCGAAGGCTCTGAAAATCCCCGTCGTCGTGGCAACGGACAATGATGGCAATGTCGATAAGCTGAAAAAGAAATACGCGGATTACGAAGGCATCGACCACATCAAAATCCGCTATGACCCTGTTATCGATACAGGCACCCTGATCGTAGGCGGCAAGCCCTTCAACTATAATACGCTTGAGCCAAAGCTCCTTAAGGCGAACAGCGTTGACGCTTTCAACCTTCTCTTCGGCACCGATCACAAGGTCGACGAGCTTCATAAATACATGTTGCGGAAAAAGACCGATTGCGCGCTAGCGATCTTCTCGGCGCCGACCAAAATCACCTATCCGCAATATATCCTCGACGCGATCGCTCCATGACGGGGCCGAACAAGCTGGTCATCGCGGCGGCCGGATCGGGAAAAACGACCTATCTTGTGAGGCGGGCACTTGCTGTTCAGGACAGGCGTGTGCTTATCACAACTTACACGGAATCGAACGAAGAAGAGATCCGCCGCAAATTCTTCGAGATTTACGGTTCGGTCCCAGGCAACGTCCATATCCGGACATGGTTCAGCCTTTTGATCGAGCATGGCGTCAAACCATTCCAGGGCCGACTCTTCGATTGGGACGTCACAGGCATGCTGCTTGATGCGAAGCGATCCGGACTACGTTATAAAAATGCCAAGGGCTTCCCCGTCTACTGGGGTGAAACTGAATTCCAGCGTTACTATTTTGACCGCCGTAATCGTGTCTATTCCGACAAATTGGCCAAGCTGGTCATACGCTGCAACAAGGAGTCCGCCGGCGCGGTATTCGAGCGATTTTCCCGCATCTACCCATACATTTTTGTCGATGAGGTGCAGGACCTTGCCGGTTACGACCTCGATATCCTGATGGCGTTATTCAATAGCCCTTCCGATGTCGTTCTGGTCGGTGACCCGCGGCAGGTGACCTACGTCACCCATCTGGAAGCCCGTTATGAGAAATACAGGAACGGTGGAATAGCGGATTTCATCCGCGACACCCTGCCAAAGAAACTTGCATGCGAAATCGATGTGACCAGCCTGGCCAGTTCGCACCGCAACAGCGCGGCGATATGTGCGCTTTCGTCGAAACTCTATCCCGCAATGGCGGCGACTGCGGCCTGCAACTGTGCAGATTGCCGGAAGCCGGTCCCGGAAGATGCCGGACTTCATATTGTCCGTCGCAAGGACCTACCTCGCTATATCGAAGCCGGCCGACCGGTACAGCTTCGCTGGGGTGCCAATGTCAAAGTCGCGTCTGCTGATCTGCCGACGCTCAATTTTGGACGCGCCAAAGGGCTCGGGTTTGATCGCATCCTGATCTACCCCACGGCACGTATGGTGTCGTGGCTCATGAACCCGCAAATCAAGCTAGAAGGCGAGACCCGTGCTAAGCTGTATGTCGCATTGACGCGCGCTCGTCACGTCGTTGCTGTTGTCCATGATATCCCTCATGGCCAGAGCATCCCTGGTTTCTCGATCTATGATTGATTGCGAACGAACTTGACTTCGTCACAGTATTGATCGGCCGGGTAGGCCGCTTTGCCGCATTATTGCTGGCGATCTTGAGTTAATATCCGGCTTCGGCGGGGTTCATCTCCGGATATCGCAGAATGACCCGATGTACCCTGTCTGTAATTTCTGACGGCGATCCGCGTTGAGTCAGAAGATGGTCGAGGCACTCGAGAATGGCTTTAAGCGTCTTCGGTTGAGCTGACGGTACGCCTGCACTTCTAAGTCGGCTGGGTTGCTTCTGGAAGCTTCTATTGAAAAGCCGGTCATAGTGCGCACAGATGTTGCGCAGGTCGACAAGCGCCTCCACCCAGTTTGTGAACACCAGGTCGGAGCCTACACCAAACTGACTGGCTATATGGGTCTTCATCGGCCCTGCAAGGCACTGCAAAATGCGCGATGTTGCCCCGAACGTTAGGAATTCCTTCATCGTCCAGACCGGCGGCATGAAGGGTGTTCCGTAAAGTCTCGCGATAGTGCCTGGCACGCCGATCCTTGGAGTTTTCGTACACCTTCACGAAGCTCTGCAGCGCCATCAAATTGGCACTCGCATCCTTGAAGGCGGCCGTTATGTAGTACGGGTGGCTTCCGTAGGCGGCGCTGAGTGTTTCGGACATGCTGTTGCGCAGAAGAAGTTCGAACTGTCCGACGGCCTGGAAACAGGCATCGCGCAGCCGCGCGTCGCATTCGTAGAGCCGGATTATGTCGTGATATCGAGTGCCCGGAATGAAGGGCTTGCCGGGAAGGTGTGTCTGCCGACGACTGAGGAAATAGATGCGGAGACGTTCATAGCCAATCGCCTCGATCTTCCGCGCAGCTACGTTTGGCCGGGTGACGACGAGACCCCTCGCCCTCAGATGGGCTACCCGCTGTGCCGCGGTCGCATGCGCTTTGGCGTATGGTATCAATGCCATAAAAAGCGAAGGGCCACCCTTTTGCACTTCCCGAAGGAGTCGTGTGGCGGCCCATGACCCCCCTATATAACCCGTCCGGGCTCCATCTTCAAGATGCGCACGCCACCCGGCATCTCGCTAGACCAGACCGGGGTATTTACTCGTCATACTGGGAGAAATCGAGATCGTAGACGAGCGTGTCGATGCTGACCCCGGCGCTGTCGCAGAAATCCAGCATCTCGATCCAGGGATTTCCGCCCGGCTCACGGTCCCATAGCTCAACGAAATACTCTCGAAAATTGTGTCCCTCATTGATGCCGCCGAGACCATGATGCTCTAGTACGCGCATGTGGTTCTGCAGCTTGGTCTTCCCGATCTGGAAGGCGCCCGTCACGTCCTCAACCAAGAGCTTGTCAGAACCGAGCCTGCGCATGCGCTTTGCAAGTTCAATGGCGAAACCACGTTGTTCTAGTGGCAGAATCTTCAGGCGGTCGATGAAGGTGCGGATGCCTTCGATCTCTTCGTCATGGTCGATCATCTCGCTGACGCCTAGTACCTTCCCCAGACGTTTCATTGTCTTGGGATAAGTCGGCTGGGTCGCCTGCGTCGTATCTGTGACCTGCTCGATCAACTGGCGTTCGGCACGCCGAAACCGGTCCTCATGCTCAGTCTTGTATTTGCGCAGCACCTCCGGCTTGTAGGTCTCGGCATTCTCCGGATAGTCGATGATGTCGTGGTGCTTGCCGCAGACCAGCATGAGATTGTCGAAGGCGCGGCGCTGCTCGTTCGACATATCTTTGCGAAACCGCGACCCGCCCTTCTCTGCGGCGTGGATGTGAGCGATCTTGCCGAGCATCGCGCCAGTCTCATCGACAAGGAACTCGCGGCACTCAGGCATGGCGCATTGATTTCCGCTATATGCGAACAGCTTCTTGATCGTGGACGGCGTGGGATCGAGCCGCTTCACTTCTTCGTCGGTCATGGTGTTTTCCCCCATTCGTCCGCTCCGATCTCAACGGGTTCCTGCTCTGAATCCCCTTCGCTGATCGCCATCCCATCCGTCATTTCTGTCCTGCTGAGAAGACCCGCATCCTCGAGCGCTTCCAGGTCGGGCAGATCGCGCAGCGTCTCGAGCCCAAAGTGCTCCAGGAATTTTCGCGTCGTCACATAGGTGTAGGGCGCGCCGGGCTGCGGTGAGCGCGGTCCCGAGGCGATCATGTCGAGCCGGCGCAGATGGCCGATGACATCGCGTGACACCTCCCGGCCGAGCATGTCGGACAGGACACCGCGCGTGACGGGCTGGTGATAGGCGATCGAGGCCAGGACCAGCATGTCGCCCTCGGTGATGTCGGCGCCGGTGGTGGTACCGCCGAAAGCGGCCTTCAGCACCTCGGCCTGACGCGGCCGCGTGCGGAACTGCCAGCCGCCTGCCACGGCAACGATTTCATAGGGACGTGCCGCCAGCTCGTTGGCGATATCTTCGATCAGCAGATCGATGCTGCAGCCGCGGCCGACGATCTGTGACAGCAATTCCCGCGTCACCGGTTCGGGTGCGGCAAAAATGACGGCCTCGACGCGGGTCATCCATTCGCGCCAGCGAAGCTCTGGCGGCAGGGCATCGAGTTCGGTATCCAGCAGGCCTGTTTCGCGTGACGGACGGCCCATGGCTACAACCCGTACAGCCGGAAGGTGGGTCGGCCCGAGAGCTCGCGCACGGCGTCAAGCTGCTGCAGGCGCTCGAACAATCTGCGGCTGGCCCAACGGGTCATCGCCTTGCTGGTGAAGGAACTCGATACGGCATCGTCGGACAGCAACAGGGCAATCACCTCCCCTGCCCCCTTGGCGCGCAGCTTTGGCATGACCTCGTGCAGACGTTCGGCCTGCTGCGCCATGCCGGCGGCGAGCCGGCAGGCCTCGGCTGCGCCGGCCGCGGCGGCGAGGCAGACGATCCGCTCGAACGCGGGAGCATCGGGGCGGCCGCGCCGACGATCCGACCCCGTGCGCAGGATCGGGGAAAAAATCTGGCTCGCGAGCAGCGGGACAGCATGACGCCAGCCCATGCGCCATGACAGAGCGCAATCGGCCATCCACCAGGCCAGGGCCTCCGCCTTCGGGTCCTCGCGCATGACCGCCGTCGCGGCACGCGCGGCGATCAGAGGCGCGGGAGCCGCCGCGCGCATGTCGGCGGCAAGCTCCTCGAGGCAATCGCCAAAGCCATCAGACCAAGGCATGCCGAGCAGATCGGCGACCGATTGCAGATCCTCGACGACAGGCGGCAGTGATCGACCGGCGAGCTTGCGCCAGGCCAAAAGCACGTTGCCGGCCGGTCCAAAAGCATCGCCGGTCTTGCGCAGATACCAGGCGTCGCGAAGCTGGGATTCGTCCTCGGTACGGCGCATCAGTTTTACGGTTGCCGCGGCGGCTTTCAGGGCGAGCCGGTGGCGCCAGGCGCCGAGCCACGGCGCGTCGGAGCGAACAAGATGGTCGAGCGAATTCAAAGCGCTTCCGGCCATCCAGGCGGCCTCGACATCGCTCTCGAGCGGCCCGCGCGGCACCGCCCAGGCGGGCACGCGCGGGACGGGTATGGCAGAAGACGATGCGGGTGCGGCTTGCCGATTCATTGCAATCAGCCTACACGCGATGTGCGGTTTGTGCGAGAATTATCGGCATCCAGCGCACCGGTTGTTTGGGAATAAATATGAACGATAATGTTGCATTATCAGTCGTTATACGATAGGCTCGCAAAATGGCCTCTCTCGTCGATCAAATCGCCGATTTCGACCTCCGCTAGGGCTCAGCGCGACGACAGGAAGCGTCCGCAGATGTCGTGCATTTGGGCGTCGAACAGGTTATATAGGTTGAAGGTCGACATTTAGGTACCAAGGAACCAGTCAATGGCTCTTAGCATCAAGGATCGAGAAACCGAGAAATTGGCCCGCCAGCTCGCCGAGCGCACGGGTGAGACGATCACCGTCGCAACAAAACGTGCGCTTGAGGAGCGGCTGCGCAGAACCGGTTCCGACGCGCGCAAGGCGGCCCTGTTGGAAGACCTGGAGGCCATCCGCATGCGATTGAGCGCCCGGCCGGTCCTCGACAATCGCACGCCGGACGAGATCATCGGCTACGATGAAAACGGACTGCCCTCCTGATGGTTATCGACAGTTCGGCAATCGCCGCGATTGCGTTCGATGAGCCGGAAGCCAGGGGTTTCCACGAGACGATCGCGGATGACCCCGTGCGCCTGATATCGGCTGCGACCGTCCTCGAGGCCGCCATGGTCATAGAGGCGCGGTTTGGGGAGGCCGGCGGGGCTGATCTCGATCTGTGGCTGCACAAGACCGGCGCCGAGATCGTAGCCGTTACCGCCGAGCACGCAGACCAGGCACGCCGCGCGTGGCGGCGCTACGGAAAGGGTCGCCATCCGGCCGGCCTGAACTACGGGGACTGCTTTTCCTATGCCCTGGCCAGGCTCACGGACGAACCGCTCCTTTTCAAGGGAGACGACTTTTCGAAAACGGACATCCGGTCAGCGTGGAACGGCGATGAGCGATAAACGGCGTCACGTCTCGGACAGCACGCCTTCTTCGCCTTCGGACATGCCCGACATCATCGATCTGGTCATGGAAATGGCGCGCGCGCCCGAGGAGGAGCCGGCGGCCTCCCCCTCCCCTCCTCTGCCGGCCACGACAAAAGAGCAGGCAAGGCTCCCCGGTCACCTGGAAGAACTCGCCGGCCGCGCCCGCGACTATGCCGAGGCGGCGAGTTCGGCCAATACACGCCGTGCCTATGCGTCCGACTGGAAGCATTTTGCCAGCTGGTGCCGGCGGCAGGGTTTTGGCCTGATGCCGCCGGACCCGCAAACCGTGGGGCTCTACATCACCGCCTGCGCCTCCGGCGCCGCGACCGGCAACGGTAAGGCGAATGCCGTGTCGACGATCGAGCGCCGGCTGTCGTCCCTGTCATGGAACTATGCGCAGCGCGGCCAGCCGCTCGACCGGCGCGACCGCCATATCGCGACCGTGATGGCCGGCATCCGCAACCGGCACGCCGCCCCGCCGCGCCAGAAGGAAGCGGTGTTGCCCGAAAATCTGATCGCGATGCTGGAAACGCTGGACCGGGGAACCCTGCGCGGCCTGCGCGACCGCGCCATGCTGCTCATCGGCTTTGCCGGCGGCCTGCGCCGCTCGGAGGTCGTGGGGCTGGATGTTGGCCGCGACCAGACGCAAGACGGCTGTGGATGGCTGGAAATCCTCGACAAGGGTCTGCTGGTGACGTTGCGTGGCAAGACCGGCTGGCGCGAGGTCGAAATCGGCCGCGGCTCATCCGACGCCACCTGCCCGGTCGTCGCGCTGGAGACCTGGCTCAAGCTCGCCCGCATCGCGCACGGCCCGCTGTTCCGCAGGGTGACCGGAAAAGGCAAAAAAGTCGGCGCCGACCGGCTCAACGACCAGGAGGTCGCCCGCTTGGTAAAGCGCAGCGCGCTCGCGGCCGGCGTGCGCGGCGATCTGCCAGAGGGAGCGCGTGGAAAGCTGTTCGCCGGACACTCGTTACGGTCTGGTCTCGCCTCCTCGGCCGAGGTCGACGAGCGCTACGTGCAAAAGCAGCTTGGCCACGCCTCGGCCGAGATGACCCGCACATACCAGCGCCGGCGGGACCGCTTCCGGGTCAACCTCACCAAGGCGAGCGGGCTGTAGTGGGCAAAACTCCCCTCCCCTCCCCTGCCCTTTGCTGCCTGAGTTCAGTCTGGCGCGGCCACAGGTCGATGACTAGATAACCGGAATATTTTCATCCCGGCGGGGCGTCTTCATGAAAAAAATCGGTTTTCTGTCGTTCGGGCACTGGTCGCCCTCGCCCCATTCCGGAACGCGATCCGCATCCGACGCGCTGCTGCAGTCGATCGACCTGGCCGTCGCCGCCGAGGAGCTGGGCGCCGACGGGGCGTATTTCCGTGTGCATCACTTCGCCCGCCAGCTCGGCTCGCCGTTTCCGCTGCTGGCCGCGGTCGGCGCCAAAACCAGCCGGATCGAGATCGGCACGGCGGTGATCGACATGCGCTATGAGAACTCGCTCTATATGGCCGAGGACGCCGGCGCGGCCGACCTGATCGCCGGCGGCCGCCTTCAGCTTGGCATCAGCCGCGGCTCGCCCGAGCAGGTGATCGACGGCTGGCGCTATTTCGGCCACCAGCCGGCTGAAGGCGAGACAAATGCCGACATGGCCCGGCGGCATACCGAGGTCTTCCTCGACGTGCTCCGCGGCCAGGGTTTTGCTCAGCCCAATCCGCGGCCGATGTTCGCCAATCCGCCCGGCCTGCTGCGCGTCGAGCCCCATTCGGACGGCCTGCGCGACCGAATCTGGTGGGGAGCCGCCACCAACGCCACGGCGCAATGGGCGGCAAAGCTCGGCATGAACCTGCAAAGCTCGACGCTCAAGTTCGACGAGAGCGGCGAGCCCTTCCATGTCCAGCAGGCCGAGCAAATCCGGATTTATCGCGAAGCCTGGAAGGCGGCCGGGCACATGCGCGCGCCGCGGGTTTCCATCAGCCGCTCGATCTTCGCGCTGGTCGACGACCGCGACCGGGCGTATTTCGGCGGCGACGAGAGTCGGGATCATTTCGGTTACATCGAGCCGGAGAAGCTCGCCGTTTTCGGCCGCTCCTATGCCGCCGAGCCGGATGTTCTCGTTGAGCAGTTGAAGGAGGACACGGCGATCGCGGAAGCCGATACGCTGCTGCTTACTGTCCCCAACCAGCTCGGCGTCGCCTACAACGCCCATGTCATCGAGGCAATCCTGACCCATGTCGCCCCGGCTTTGGGTTGGCGCTGACGTCTCGCTGCCGAGCGATTGTTTACGGCAGCGAAACCGTCATCGTTCTTGCCGCCAGGAGAGCTGGTCTTTCGGCAGTCGGCCGCTTGGATCGAACACGTTCACCTTATGCGGAAGTTCCGAACCCCAATCCCAGAGCACGAGGTTACGATCCTCTATTTCGGCGCCCGGCGCGAAGCTCGGCACAAGAATGCCGGCAAGGCCCTGGGACCGTAGCCGGTCATAAAGGCTCCAGGAGGCTGGACGCCGTCCGCTGCTGAGCGCCGTCGCCCAGGCGCAGGCCAGATCCTCGAGCGCGACGGAATACTCTCCCCGTCCCTGCTCGCTCGTCAGGTCGGCGACATCCTCGCAATCAATCTCATAGGAGCACAGAACGCAGGGATCGATCCGATGCGCAAAACCCTGATTGGCTTCCTTCACCGCCGTCATGATCGTCAACGCCAGATAGAGCGCCGGGACGCCTTTGGGATTGAAGCGTGCGCCCCGGATCGCAGCCCCCTCGCCGGACGTCGGCTTGAAAGCCCAACGCGGATCATGCGCCCTGTAGCAGGTTCCAACGAGCCTCAAGCAAAGCCGCCAAGGGCCATGTGATCGAGATAATCACGAACGGCTCCGGCCTTGCCCTCCTTCACAAGCGCCTCGGCGGTGCGCCCGCCAAATGCCGGAAGCGGCTGGGCGCGGTACCAGGCCATGGCCTGTTCCTTTCCGCCCGCCCAGTCCGCCACGCGACTGATGATCTCGAGCATTTCACGCAGACGCCCCTGCGTCTTGACCGTGCGGCTGCGCTCCAACCGATAGAGGGTTTCGCGGGCAAGGCCGACCGTCTCCGCCAATTGGCCCTTGGACATGCCAAAACCGTCCGCCACCTGGTCAATGGCAATTTTACCGGCCCGGTCCATATAGACAAAAACCAAAGGTTCATTCTGCGCGGGGAGTTTGAGAGCCTGACCCATAGATTCACTCCTGTCATATGCACAGCTGGATTTACTGTACAAATTATATGACGTTTTGGCGGGTGTTTTCAAGCCCGGCCAGCGTGTCCAAACGATCGTTTATCCTTGTCCTCTGCGTTTGGAAATCCGCCCTTCTCCAGTCTCTCAGGCGTTGCAAATGACCGCTGACACGCACAATCGGGCTTCCCGTCGACCACAGGGCCGGCTGATGACGCTTGTTGCCGGTATCCATTCCTCGAACCCGGATCTCACGCTTCGCGAGATCGCCGGCCAGCTTGAGCGGCTTCACGAGCGCACGCCCCGCGGCGGCGCAAAATGGTCGCCCTCCTCGGTCAAGAACCTCATCGACCGCGCCCGACGATCTGGGCTGCTTACCGAGGATGCGGAAAGCGTTGGTGGTCCCGCCGGGGAGTGAGCCGCACATCATCGTCTCGGCTTCTGCAAGGATTTCAGCAGCGAATCCGAAACCTGAAGGCCCGGACGATCATCATCGGGCACTTTCGCCGGCCCGCCGCGGGTTTCAGGCGTTTTTTGAGCCTGGAGGCCTGCATTAAGCAGCGCCATGATCATTGGCCAGGTGGAGAATTTGCCCGCCCTCGCCCGATCGGTCAGGCCGCGCAAATACCCACCCGGACTGTTGATCTGGTCGGACCGCTGGTAGATGGCCGCGAGCGTGATCGCCGCATGCTGCTCGCCCATGACCTCGCGGGCATCGCTCCAGGCGCTGGGGCTGATAGCCAGCATCGGCCGGGCAAGCTCCGCCGTGGCCAGAAAGTCTCGCCAATGGCGGATTTCGCCGCCTTCGGCCAGTTCACGCAGGTTCGGGCAGGCGCCCAACGCGATTCCCAAGGACAATTCCCGCTTCGGTAGGCTGCGTACGTTGTCGGTTTTCGCGACGTTGTCGCCCGCTTCTTCTTTATTTCGATAGCCATTTTGAGATTCAGATATGGAGTCTGGTTTTGAATTCTGTATGTGGCAACCGGTATGGGACTCATTGGCGTCCGGATTCTGTGTTTTTGTGAATGTTTCCAATACCTCGAGGATTTCCGTGTAGAGGCCGTGGAGGTCGATGCAGATATCGTCGATGATCTGCTTTGGCGCCGATCGAGGCAGACGACTGATGATCGCCTGGTAGGCTTGCTGCACGCGGCCCCAATTGCCCGGAACACCTTCCTCGATGCCGGTGTCAATGAGCTTGACGATGTCGCGGCGGAGAAGCGTCAGGCGCTCCCTGGCGACACGGAACGCCTTCTTCTCCGCAAGAACGGCCTCCGCCATGTCCCGGAACTCTTGCGCACGCGTGACGATCGGCGAGAGGTCGAAACCATAGGCCTGTTCGATCTCCCCGCCCCTGCCCTTGCGCGCGAACCGCTTGCCGTTGGGGCTGTCCCGACGAATGACCAGGCCGCAATCGACGAGCACCGCGAGATGTCGGCGTAGCGTCGTCGCCGGCATGCCGTTGGAACGGGCTTTCAGCGCCTCGTTCGAGGGCCACACAATCAGATCACCCTCGCCCGTAAGCTCGTCGTCATGATGGAATGACAAAAGGGCATTGAGTACGGTCAGCGACCTGTCCGTCGCGCCAATCAATTCCTTGGCCTCACGGATCGACTGAAATACCTTCCATTTTTCGGCTCGGGCGCCTTCCGGCACCGATTTCGATCTGGCCTGGCTTGCCAATAGGCCAAGCGACATCGTTCGCCGCCCAAAGGACGTCGTTGGGATATGCGTCTGCATCTTTCTTCACCTATCGCTAGGCAAAAGAAACCTACCCGCCAAAGCTGGCGGCGAAAGCCTCTTTGAGGCTTGACGTCGAATCCGGGAAATGCGAATCTCTGATTGCTACATCACGAGAAGGGCTTCCGGACTTCGCTTTGGGGGCCTTTTTCTTTTGCGTTTAGACCTGCTGGCTACTTCTCATCTCCATTGCGCTGCGTGAGAAACTGGTTGTAGAGCTCATCGAGATTGGCCGCGAGGTAGCGGCCGAACGCTCCAGAGTCCTTCGTTTTGAACTTGAGCTCGACGGAACGGTTAGAATCGACCACATCGGCGGCGATCGTCTTGTCGCCCGACTGCCACTTCGTCTTGGTCCGCTTTTGGGACGTGCTCCGCTGCGGCCTTTTCGTCTGCTTCATGACGTCAAGCGCCTGCTCGAAGCGTGCGTCAGATGGGACCTGGGCGAAGGCGGAAGTCGCGACGAGTTCGTCAACGGCAGCACGATTGACAGGCTGTTCGATTAACTGCGCGAATTCCTGCCAGCGATCGCGGCCCACCCCCTTTGCCCGACCAATCCCTTGAATGACGTTTGCCGGAACGCGGGTGGCGACCGACAGCATCCTGGTCACCATAGGAGCGTCCGCGGAAAGAGCCGCTTGGACTATCTCGCGATCGAAGCGATCCATGATCTGCTTGGCGAACATCGCCCTTTCGATGAATGAGAGGTCCTCGCGGGCGGAATTCTCCTGCCCTTGTGCGATGACGTGTTCAATATCGGAGAGCGCCTCGATGACCGCCTTGACCGGACGCGCGAGTGCCCTCGCAATACGCACCCTTCGGTGTCCGAAGACAATCTGATACCGCGCTGGATCGTTTGGATGTACGCGCAGGCGGACAGGACTTTTCTGTCCCTGCGCCTGCACCGCGTCGAGCAATTCCTTGTCCTTGGCGTCCTCGTCGTCAGGGAGTCGATCGGCGACAAACGAGTCGTCGATAAGGCCGGTATCGACCTCAACGATCAGTTCACCTTCAAGCAGTTCGTCTGCTCTCGCGGCCTTCTCCGCCAACTCTCCCAGAGAGTTCATGAGACTCCGGGTCGCCCCACGCGCCGTATAGCCAACGGCAGGTGTTCGTTCATTCGCCGGCGCATCCGCACGGGTGATGTTTTGGAAGACGTTCCGTCGTGCCATGCTAGCAAACCCCAAAACTGGTCAAATATCTGAAAAAAAGCATGAAATTGGCATCGTGTACGGCTGACAATTCGATCATGGCCGGCGCCCCCACGCTTGATTGAGCATCCCGATGATCTCGGAGTTGACCGCGTCCAGCGACTCGCGCGCACGATCGTAGGTGGCCGAGTTGAATGTGGAGCGCTCTACCTCATAGACAGTCTGCTTTGTGAGCCCGGCATCCGCTATCGCCGTCGATTTGACCATGGCGTGCTTGAGAAGGTGTCGTGCGAACATCGATTGCATGAACCCGACCATCTCTTGCTGCGGAATGTCGGATGGTTCATACCGCGTGATCAGATATCGGAACCAGTCCAAAGAAATCTTGACCCCAGCGTCCTCAATGCTCTTAAGGATGCCGCCCAGCATCAGGAGGAACTGGCTCATAGACATGACATCCAGCATTTGTGGATGGATCGTGATCAGCACTGCGGTTGCCGTCGTCAACGCTGTCAGCGTCAGATAGCCAAGCTGGGGAGGGCAGTCGATGACCACGACATCATAGTCATCCTCTACTTCCCCGAGTGCGTTAGCGATCCGAGTGTAGAAGGTGCGACCAGCCTTGCCATCTGGCTTCTGCATCGCAAGGGGCGTTTCGTACTCGAACTCCTGGAGATCCAGCGTAGCTGGAACGATATGGAGATCCGGGAAGTTGGTTTTCTGTATGACTTCGCGGATTGATTTCCGCTCTTCATCGTATCGAATGGCTTCGAACAATGACTGTGTGTCGTCGATCTCGGGCTGAATTCCAAACACGGTTGTGAGTGAGGCCTGCGGGTCGAGATCAATGGCAAGCACGCGGTAGCCCTTAAGGGCAAGATACTGCGACAGGTGGGCGGAGGTCGTTGTTTTGCCCGAGCCACCTTTGAAATTTACCACAGCGATCACTTGAAGCTTCTCGTCGCCAGCCCGGCGAGGAGATCTTCCGAGTAGGGATCTCAGCTCGTTAACTTGTTCGGCGGAATAGAAGCGGCGCCGCGTGCTGCTAAGGGTCGGCTCGACGCCCTTGCCCTGAAGATGCAGCTTCTTGAGATAGCTCTGAGAAACCTCCAACAGGTCGGCGACTTCGGCCATTGGGAAAAGTCGGAGCGACTTTTCGCCGTCCGGAACGAACGTCTCGAGTCGAAGCAGGTCGAGCTTGCCGGATATCTGCTTGCCCTGGTCGGCAATGATATCGGCGAAGCTGACATGGGGATCGCCTTGCGCGATGTTGAGGCTCATTCTGATGGGTCCAAGTATCGATATTTCCGCGTTCCGGGGAAATTATCGCTACTGTTGGCCGATTCCTTTAATCCTGCAAGAAAAAAGGGGAGCGGGGTCCTAACGAGAAGCATCCCGGAGCGCGATCTCTGCCTCTTCTGCCTTTTTCTTCCCTTCTTTTCAGTGGGTTATCACGCAAGGCCAAAGGGCTGGATTGCGTAAATGAACCTGGCAGTTTTGTGGGCGGCGAAGCTCTTGACCAAATCCAAATGTCATTGGCTCCCCGATTTGACCTGCGAGCCGCCCGACTCACCCAATTGTAACCCGGCAAATCTGGCGGGCTGACAGCCAACGTTCATCCGTAATCATAGGCACGTCCAATCAACCAACGGAAGAGCGCAGTAGCGTCGAAACGAGTGCGGGATAGATCACTTTTGCACCGCGATAGTGCCCAGTCAGTGCCGGTGAGGGTATCTGTTCAGCCTTGGAAGACATGTCGGTGGTCGAGATCATGCTCAACCCCGAAAGGCAGCTGTTCGTAGAGCGGGGGGCAGGGAATCGAAAGGCTTGGCGCTCTCGCGCCTGGCACCGAGGAAATCATCATCGGCAGAGTCGCCCACGCACTTCAGACCGAGGCGGATGCTGACCAGCCGATTATCTCGGGCGAACTGTCAATCGGTGGGCATCGATTCGAGGGTTTGCCTCTGGGCAGGCCGATATTCACCATTCGCCGGCGGGCCTCGCGGCTCATTCCCTTCGAGGACTATGCGCGCGCCGGCGTCATAAGCGAGGTGCAGGTTTCGGTCCTCCGGAGCGCAATCGCCTCGCACATGAACATCGTGATCCACCCAACAGGGTAGGGGAGGGGACCCGATGGGCGGGAGCCCTGCATTAACCATGAACCGGCTAAGTTCGATCGGCGCTATTGAGCCCGGGCGCTGTGCCCCGCATGTTTGGGAGGTGAACGGCGACGCCAATCGCGGTTCATGAACCAGACGGCCCGAGCAGGCGCGCCAACGCCGAACCCGGGCCTGACCCTCAAACCTCATCAGACGAGGAATCGGGCTATGACCATTACTAAAGGACGCCACGCGTCCGTCCAAGCGGCCCGTGCCGCCAATGATCACTCTTACACTGCCGCCAGCATTCTGCGCCGCAGTGCTGCGTTCGGATGCAAGGCGGGTCGCTTTCCCAGTCCGGCGTCGGCGTCATTGATCGACGCCGCGACGGCTCGATCGGGATCGGCAGCCGCGCCGTCGAACGCGGCAGGCTGGGTTCAGTCGGGATCGGGGGCCGCCCCCTTGAATGCGGGACGCTCGGCGTCACCGTCCTCCCCCTCTCCGAGTGGCGTCGCAGCAGCGCATGCGGTCTCCACATCGCACGAGCGTCCGGTGCATCGTCTTGATGCCGATTGCCTCGAGCCCGAGTTCGAGCGGCTGATCGACAAGACTGTCGCCGCCGCGTCCGCCGCCTCGGGCGATCAGGCCGACCTGACCTTCGGCGAGCTCGGCGCGATCGCCTCCTTTATCCATTCCGCCCGCTGCCATGATGGGCTGATGCTGCAGACGGGCCTCGCGTTGATCGCGTCCCAGCATCCGGACCTGGCGGTGCTGACCCGCGACGTCGAACTGCCGGTGACCGAGGCGGCACAGGCGCTGATCGCCCGCAACCGACCCGGCGAACTTTCCGGCATCCGGCTTGGCTCAGAGGTCTTTGCGCGCGAGCACTACAAGGCCGACATGATCATCGTCGACGAGACGCGCCGCTTTGCCGTGGTTTGCGATGTCAAACGGTCGACCGCTTCCTACAACGCGGCCAAGCTTGGGCGGCTGAAGGCAAAGCTTCTCGCCTGCGCCGTGGTCGCGCCAGACCATCTGCGCACGCGGCATCAGATCGAAGGCGTCCGCACCTGCCATGCAGCGATCCTCGATCTGTCCGGCCACGCCGATCTGGCCGATCCCGATGTCTTCGGCCTCGACGCGCTCGACGCGTTTCTGGCGATCGACGGCGCGGGCAGGGCGCTGCGTGATCTGAAGCGCCGTTTCGGCGACGCCGTCCAGGCCGAACTCGCTCGCCGCTTGCGGTCGGCCTTCCCGGCGATGACTTCGCCTGCTCGTCACGGACAACGGCCCGGCGGACGCGCAGGCATTGGCCATGTCGATGCTGCCGCGATCCGGTCGAGCGACGCGTTTGATCACGACGAGGACGCAGTCGGCGGCATCGACGCCGAGGCGCAATGTGATCAGCCGGACGCGTTCGATGGGGACGGCGATCTTGCCGAGTTCGATGCCGGTCGCTCGGAAGATGACGCCGATCCCCGCCGTTCGCATCGGCGGCCGGCATTGACCCAGATGGTGTCGATCGCGCTCGCGCGGCCAGGCGGCGTCGCCGGCTCCGCGCCGCCGCCCGACTGATCAGGTAGTAGGCGCTGCCCGAGCGTCGCCCCGATCACCTCCATCTCGTTCTTTCGAAGACGACGCCGCGCGTTGAGCGCCGGCGCGCACAAGGATTGTCCCCCATGACCACGTCCAACGACACCACGCATCCGAACCTCATCCGGATCGCACGAGCCGTCAGACGCAAGCGGAAATCGGTTTCCGCTGTGACTGACAATAATGAGGCCACCCCCGATATTCCTTCCGGCCGTGCCGACAGAGGCATCCGCATCGGCGTGAGCGGAAAAGTCGGCTCCGCAATCAATATCGACGCCGACGCGCTCGGCGGACGACCTTCATCCCGGATGCCTGCCAACAGCGCGTCATCGCGGACGCCCGTCAACGACAATGAGAGCGTGACGACGGTGCTGCGCCGCGCCGGGAACGATGCGGCCGTTGTGATTGGCCTCGCCTTGCGCCATGTACGGCTGGGTCGCGACGTGCCGTTCCCGATCGTCTGCGTGCTCCATCGTCATGCTGAAGCGGGCGATGGCGCGGCCCGGGCGACGGTCGATCTGATCCGCCGCCGCATCGAGCGCCGCCAGCGGCAAAAGTTCGAGGCCTACGTCGCCAGGGGTCTTCGTTCGGCCTCGCTGCCAGGACCGCACGGGTGCACCACCGAGCCGCCGGGTTCGCCAAAGCGCAGCTCCACCGGAGGCCGCAGCCGTGAGGGCGCGCCCCGTCTTTCGCTCGTCGCCGTTTGCGATGGCCTGCGCAACGAGGAGGTAGGCAAATGAAGACCAGCACCCTTCGACTTGCCCGCCGTCTTGCTTCCCAGGTGGAGCTTCGCGACGTCCAGCAGGCGCTGATGGAAGACGCCTTCGGCGCGCGTGATTGGGGCGGCGCGTTCTTCGCCGACAATTTTGCGCTCCGTGATCTGGCGCAAAAGCGGCGCGAGCTTGCCGATGCGCGCGCCGCCGATGGCAAGGCCGGCAACGGCAAGTACGGCGGCGATCCGCTTTCCGACGGTCATCATCGACATGGGCCCGACCATCCGGTCGCGGCCGACGTCGACGCCGCCGATCTCGCCGTGTGCCTGATGCTGCTTCCCGGCCTCGTCGCGGTTGGAGCCCAGACCCTGGTCGCAGCCTTGAACACCGCCCAGCCGATCGTCGCGGTACGCGGCAATATTCGGGGCTTCGAACGCTGCTTTGGCGCTTTGCTCGACGGCCTGTTCCAGTCGAAGCGCCGCAAGGCCGTGATCCAGCATATTGGCGACGCCGATGAACTCGCCGTTCGGTCCGGCAAGCGGACGACGGACGTGACGATGCTGCACATCCGGTCCGGCGCGCTGAGGGACGCGACGCCGCGGCAGATCCGCAAATGCCTGTCTGCGGCCATCAGCGCCCGCATGCCGATCGTGCTGACGCGTGAGGACGCCGCCTTCACCTTTCCCGTCCGCATGTCCTCCGCCGTCGACCTGACGATCGACGCCGCGCCTCTCGACTGGCCGACGCTGGCCGAGCTGATCGACGCAAGGACCGGCATTGCGGCGAAAGAGGTGATGGCGGCGGCAGGGTCCGGCCGTGCGATCGATCTCGCGCGTCTGTCCCTCGACGATCTGACGCTCGCCATCCGCCCGGGTCGCGGCCTCGACACGATCCTGTCGACGCTCGCGGATCTGGCGGAAGCGGCCGACGAGGACCCCGTGGATGACGACAAGGCGTCGAAGACCAAGAGCGGATCGTCATCGACGCGCAACCGGAACGGAACGGCGGGAACCGGATCGGTCCGCATCGACCCGCAACCGTTGCCGCCGACAGAGGTGAGGGAAGGGGACATGGACGTCGGTGTCGATCGCACCTGCGACGCGGCGAAAGCGGCGACGGTCGACGCGGGTAGCATGCCGGCGCCTTCGAGCGATGCGGCAGGCGCGCGGGCCGCGGACGGCAATGGCGATAGCAGCACCTCTTGCGAAGCGGCAATCGATGCCGGCCCAGGGGCGGATCGTGATCCGACGCGATCGGCCGACCGGTCTTCGGCGAGCGGCGCGGATCCGAAAGACGATGGCGGCCACGAGTTCAGCGGCGGGAATACTTCGGACGCCGGTCATACCCGCAGGATCGGTCCTGCCCAGGACGCCGACCGTGCCGTAGACGCCGGCCCCGTCGGGAACGTCAACGCTTCGGCAGGCGATGCCGACGGCGCTAAGCCTGACAGTGACAAGGACGCGACATCGGCTCCTAACGCAGCTCCGCTTGCGGTGAAGCCGAGGCCGCGCGTCCTACGGCCGCCGGTCGTCACCGTCGAGACGCTGGCGGGATACGGCAAGGCCAGCGACTGGGCGCTCGATCTGAAAGCCGATCTCGCGCACTGGAAGGCCGGCACGCTGCCGTGGTCGGACCTGTCGTCGAAGCTCCTCTTGTCCGGACCGCCCGGCACCGGCAAGACCACCTTCGCCCGCGCGCTCGGCAACACGCTGCAGCTTCCTGTCTTCGCGACGTCGGTCTCGACCTGGCTCGAAGCGTCTTATCTCGGCGATGTCCTGAAGCGCATGCGCGCCTGCTTCGACGAAGCCGGCGCAGCGAAGCCCTGCATCCTCTTCATCGATGAGATCGACGGCATCGGCAGACGTCAGGACCAGTCCAGAGACTACGCCGACTACTGGAACTCCCTTGTCAACAAGCTGCTCGAGTTGATGGACGGCGCGATCCGCTCCGAAGGCATCATCGTCGTCGGAGCGACCAACCGGCCGGACGACATCGAGCCGGCGCTGCGCCGCTCCGGCCGTCTCGAAACCCATATCGTCATTCCGAAGCCCGACATGAAGGCGCTCGAAGGCATTATCGCCTTCCATCTCGGCGACGACCTTGGCGACGTCGTCGCCTCCGCGCCCGATCGGGCCGCTGCGTTCGGGGGAGAGGGAGGGGAAGCCCAGGCCGGCCAGATGTGGGTCGGTGAAACCAGGGAGCCCGCAGGAGATAACTCTCATACCGGTGAGAGCGCTGGCGAGGACCGCGGCGAGGGACGCCTGTCCGCGGCAGGGGGTGAAGAGACCATCGACGCAATCAACGGAGCGGGAGTGGGAGCAGGTTCGGATCCGCGCAAGAACGCGGACCGGGTCGTCGCTCCTGTCGAAATGGATAAACTCCGCAAACCGGCAAAGCGGAAGAAGATCGCCGCCGAGGCGAGCAGTGCCATGGCGACGGACGCCCACGCGCAGCAAGCAACTGAACAGCGCCAGCGGCCAGCGGGGACCACTGCCACCACCGTTCGTGGAGCGCCAGGCACATCTGTAGCCAGCGCGCCTGCGGCCGGCGGACGCGCACCGGCACCGACGCCCGAAACATCGGCGGAGCGGCGGAGCCGGGCGCTGCGGCTTCTCGCCCGCGCGGCGACGGGCCTGACCGGAGCCGACGTCGAGCGGGTCGTGCGCGAGGAGCGCCAGCGATGCCGGCGTGAAAGTACCGCGATGACGTTCGATCCGCTGAAGATCGCCTTGCGCGCCGGACGTCCCGACCTTCCGGCCGGGCTGCGCCGCCAGGTCGCCGTCCACGAAGCCGGCCACGCCGTCGCCTTTCGGGCGCTCGATCTCGGGACACAGGGCGAGATGACGATCGACGGCGCGGAGGGCGGCATGTCGTTGACGACGCTCGACATGACGCGCGTCCAGTCCGAGGATCGTCTGATGGACCTTCTTGCGATGAACCTCGCCGGACGCGCCGCCGAGGTCGTCTACGGCCTCGCGCCGCTCGCCGGTTCCGGCACGGCGTCGGGGAGCGATCTTCACGCCTCGACCCATCTGGCCCTCGAGCTCGAATGCCGCGCCGGGTACAGCAAGAACGCGCCATTGCTCTATATCGAGCCGGACAGCTTCAACGCCATTCATCTCGCCCGCCCCGACGCGTATCTCAAGGCCAATGCGCGGCTCGAGACCGCGTTCGCAACGGCGCGCCAGGTGATCGAGAAACAAAGGGACGCCCATGCCGCACTGGTCGAGGCGCTGCTCGCCTACGGCACGCTCGACGGCGCTGAGGTCGACGCCATTCTTGTCCGGTATATGGAGACCGCATCGGGAAGCGAGGTAGCTGGTCCGATATCGATTGGTTCGAGCCATCAGGATTGAGATCATGATTGGCGAGCCGGCGAAACACGAGGGTGAAGGAGAGAGCTTCCTCACAATTTGGTATTCGAAACGGTGGCCAGGCGGTTCCGCATTGCAGATCGGCGTTGCCGGTCACCGTACGATGTAGCCGCTCGCTATGCGGAACGCCCGTCAGCCCAGCCGGCGACCTGGGCTCCGTCTTCGAATTGGCATCCGGCGTTCACATTCAGCAGTCGGCCGACCAAAGACGCTCAAATGTGCGATGCGGGACCACCATTAACCTCGAAAGAACGTGAACCATGTAGCCAGTGTTTTGGAAGTCGACCTTGTGGCGACCAACGAGAGGAATGGAAGAGGAAAGAATGACCTACAACGGATGGAAAAATTACGAGACTTGGAGCGTATCTCTCCAAGTACAAAACGACGAAGGCTTGATCAATGCCATGTTGAAGCAACGAGAAGAGACCGATTTTACAGCGGACAGCGCCGAAGCGTTTTGCCGAGAATGCTTTCCAAGCGGGACGCCCGAAATGGATCATTCTAGCGAGATGGATATTGTGGACTGGGCGGCAATCGCTGCCGCGTTCAATGAGAACTAGCCATCCATGCATCGATGCCGAAGCATCGGTCCTGAGAGTGTTTCTTGGTGCGATTTCGCAACGGCACCGCGGATGAAAAATTGGCCTTGTCCCGGACAGGAGAATGCCTTCCTACGGGATGGGCGCGCGATCACGATGGGCGCGGCAGCGCCTGTTCAAAAAAGATGGCTTGGAAACCGGCTCGTCCGTAAATTGGTCACAGACGTCGACAGATCCACCGATCGGCAATAGCGGCAGGGCCAGGTGGTTCTTCGCACGCGACCACCAATGGGCCAGAATGCGGCGTACGTCTTGCTGAACTTTTCTACAATCAACTGCATTCGAGTCGATTTGCCGAGACGGTATCTGACATCATGGCGACCTGCATTGATGTGCCGACAATGCAAGAGGAAGTGCGGGCACGGCGTCCTGCATCATCTCGATTTGCCTCAATTTACCGTCTCGCGATTCCAACCCTCGGTTTAATGTTGCGGGAGCGAAGATCGGCGTTGCCCAATCCAGGAATTGCGATTCATACGCGAACGGCGTTTGCGTTTCCAGTCAGGTCAGGCATGGTGGCAGGGGAATACGATCATCGGGCGACAGGGAGATCAGCGTGGCGCGGAAACCGGTCACTGAGCGCAATGAGGAACAGCGCGTTCGCCAAGCGGAATTGCGCCGCCGCAACAGGGAAAAGCGGCGGCCGACGCGCGACGACGTCGCCCGGGCTCTCCTGTGGAAGGCGATCGACGACATCCGAACGGACGAGCACTGGCGGCACTGGCGGAAACTCCATGACGCCATCCTCGCAATCCTCGTTGGCCAGGGCTTCGACGAACGCGAGAGCGACATCGTCATCGAAGATATCGTCGAGCGAAATAGAGGCGGCCGCGGCGGCTTCCGGCGTAAGCTGCATCTGATGGCGACGCCGGAGGAAGAAGGGTAGGGCGGTGGGGTGGCGAGATCGACCCTCATCTACTCGTTCGCCGTGACCATAGCCGTAGGACCTTGACTGGATTATCGCCGCCGTCAGTCGTGCTATAAATGAGCGTCGCCGACGCGCCGATCCAATACCCGCCCAGTCAGATCGGCGTCCCATCGCAAACACCGTTGGCATCAAGGCACGGCATCCCCCCGTTACTCCATGAAACGCTGTTTGCAGAGGAATCGCGGAAATTGAGCCTGTGCAGGTGAACATGCGTCGGAGACGTCACCCACACAGATCGCGTCCTGGCCGGTGCCGGAGCCACAACGGAGCTGCCGCGTTAGGCCATCAAACCGCCGATATGGAATGGAACGCGCTGAATGGACATTCTGATCGATAAGGGCGACGCGTCCTTCGCGACACTGCTCTTCGCCCATGGTGCCGGCGCGCCGATGGATGCGCCGGTGATGAACCGGTGTACCGAAGCGCTCTGCCAGGCGGGCTTTCGCGTCGGCCGGTTCGAGTTCGCGTACATGGCTGCGCGGCGAAACGGCCAGCGAAAGCCGCCGCCGAAGGCCGAGATGCTCTTCGACGAATATCGCGCGGCGGTCGCCACTCTCGACGTCGCGGGCCCGCTCGTCATCGGCGGCAAGTCGATGGGAGGACGCGTCGCCTCGCTGGTGGCGGATGAGCTTCATGCCGGCGGCAAGATCGCCGGGCTCTTCTGCCTCGGCTACCCGTTCCATCCTCCCGCCAAGCCGGAGCAGTTGCGCACCGCACATCTGATGGACCTGAAGACGCCGGCGCTCATCTGCCAGGGTACGCGCGATCCGTTCGGCACGCAGGACGAGGTCGCCGGCTATAGGCTTCCCGCATCGATCGACATCGCTTGGTTCGAGGATGGCGACCATGACCTGAAGCCGCGCAAGTCGGTCTCCGGCTTCGTTCATGCCGATCATCTTGCGTCCATGGCAGAGGCGGCTACCACCTGGGCGCGCCGGATCATCGCCCGGTGAAGATCGCTACCTTCAACATCAACGGCATCAACAAGCGCCTGGACAATCTGCTCGCCTGGCTCGGGGAAGCGCAGCCAGACGTCGTTTGTCTTCAGGAACTGAAGGCCGAGCAGAAGGCATTCCCGCAAGAGGCGATCGCAAGGGCGGGATACGAGGCGGTCTGGCAGGGGCAGCGCGCGTGGAACGGCGTCGCCATCCTTTCGCGCCTCGGCGCTCCGGTCCTGACGCGGACCTCGCTGCCTGGAGACCGGGAGGATCATCAGGCGCGCTACATCGAGGCGGCGGTTGCGGGTATCCTCGTCGCCTCGATCTACGCGCCCAACGGCAATCCACAGCCCGGCCCGAAATTCGGCTACAAGCTTGCCTGGCTGGAGCGACTGCGCAAGCATGCGACAAGCCTGCGCAAGTCCGGAGCGCCGATCGTTCTCGCCGGCGACTACAACGTCGCGCCGACCGATCTCGACATCTATCCGACGACCTCATGGGACGACGATGCGCTGATCCAGCCGGAAAGCCGCGCGGCCTTTCGCAAGCTGGTCGGCCGAAGCTGGACCGATGCCCTCCGTCATCTCCATCCCGACGAGCGCATCTACACGTTCTGGCACTACATGCGCATGCGCTGGCCTCGCGACGCGGGCCTCAGGCTCGACCATCTTCTGCTGAGCGCGAATCTGCGCGACCGCATGCTCGATGCCGGCGTCGACCGGGAGGTCCGCGGGCGCGAAGGTGCCAGCGACCATGCGCCGGTCTGGATCAAGATCAGGAAAGGATAGGTGACCCAAGTGACCCGCGGAGATATCGATTTCCTGCGCACTCCGAAGCCAAGAATAGAGGGCGCGGTTTTGGGTGGCGACGCCCGAATAGCGGTCACTGTATGCATGCTGGCTCAACGGCGGCTTCCGACCCCATTGCCGCCATAGACTGGCTCCTTAGCATCGCTCGAAACCGGACGTTGGCAGCGGGGTGACCCGCTTCGCGTCACCCCGCCTTGGCGGCGACTACACCAGCCGTTCGATCGCCGTGTAGGTCCCGCTCGTCCGGATTGTGAGCGAAACTGGCGCGTCACCGCGGTTCCGCCAGAACCAGCCGTGCTTGCCTGTGAAGGCGGCCTGCAACTGGCCTTCGTCAGCGGAAACGCCGCGGCCCTTTTCGTAGCTGATATTCTGGCCGCCGCCGTCACCATGGGTGTCGTAGTTGACGGCACCGCCTTCGGAGACCACCCAGGCGAAGGCGGCGATCTCGCCCTCGACCATCGTCAGCTTGATCTCGGCTCCTTCACCTGGAGCGAGCGTGATCGTCATCTCATCCTGGCGCTGCTCCTGTGCTGCGGCGGGCGAGACGATCAGCGCGCCGATCGTCCCCCAGATGCTGGACTGACGTTCAGGTGCGGGCGGTGCCGGAGGAGCGGGCGGCGCAACGGGAGCGACCATCGGTGCCGCAGTGCCGGACGCCGCGGGCGCGGGCGTCGTGCTGGTGGACGTCGCGGCCGGGTTTGCGCTGGCGGCGGCGTCCATGGCGGCGTCGGCTTCGGCCTCCTCGGCAAGCTGCATCTTGATCTCGCCCATCTCCGTCAAGTTGAGGGCGGAGCCGATCCCAGTTGGGTCGATGCCGTACTCGGACGGGAGAACTACCGCGACGAGCAGCGCTCCAGCGGTCACGATCGCGATCCCGGTCGAGCGGAGCAGCTTCGCCGTCGAGGGAAGTTCGGCGCGGGTGGGCATGTCGGTGTTGTACATGTGAGGGTCCTTTCGGGGGAAATTCAGGAAACGAAGTAACCGGCTACTTGGTAGCCGAAGAGGAGGAAGCCTGCGGTCATCATCGCAACGTTGGCCGTGTAGGCGTGACGGAAGAAGCTTGAGCTTTTCCGCCAGAAGCCCATGACGATCAGAATCGCGCCGAGCGCCAGAAGCTGGCCGATCTCGACGCCGACATTGAAGGCGAGCAGGTTCGGCACGAGGCCATCCGGCGCGATGTCGTATTCGAGAATCTTGGTCGACAGGCCGAAGCCGTGGAACAGACCGAAGATAAGGGTCGCAGCCTTGGTGTTGGGCTGGAAGCCGAACCAGCGCTGATAGGCCCCCATGTTGTCGAGCGCCTTGTAGACGACCGACAGGCCGATGATGGCG
The DNA here is from genome assembly GCF_052435475.1 of Aliihoeflea sp. Lineage (NCBI taxonomy): Bacteria > Pseudomonadati > Pseudomonadota > Alphaproteobacteria > Hyphomicrobiales > Phyllobacteriaceae > Aliihoeflea > Aliihoeflea sp. The sequence continues at coordinate 22,355 of NZ_JBQVMV010000010.1, read as the reverse complement.
TCGATGATGTAGCTGTTGATGCCGATGTTGAAATAGACGCCGAGCAGCATGGTCGTGGAGTGACCGATGGCGAACAGCGTCACGTAGATGGCGATGTGCTGCATCCGGTAGAGGAAGAAGATCACGCCGAGCAGGAACAGGATGTGGTCGTAGCCGGTGACCATGTGCTTGGCCCCCAGATAGATGAACGGGATGATATTCACCCCGCTGATTTCCTGGATGTAGCCCTGATCGCCCGCCGTCACCGCATGGGCGAAGGCGGAGGATGCGAAGGCGAGGATCATGCCGAGCGCAAGCAGCCCGGACGCGAGATGGGGAGCGAACGCGCCAAGCGTCCGGCTGCCCACCGCAGATGGTGGTCGTCTCATGGAAATGGTGTCCGTGGTGAGAAGGAACGTCGCCCCTGATCCAGGGGCAGCGGTCACTCAAGCACGCGGCGGACGGTCCAATTCGAAGATTCGGACGGGCAAGGATTCGGGAAAGGCGCTAATGCGCCAGGCGTCGCTTGTCCGGACGAAGAGCGTGCCTACGGACGGCGGATAGGTCGGGGTGTCGTGCAGGTGGTCGGCCGCGTTGTGACCGTGCAGATGGCCGGGCTTGCTTTCGCTGTCCCAGCCATCGTCATGCGAGTGACCGTGCTCGGCGATCTCGGCTGCCAGTTCCAGATGACGCTCGGCTTCGATCTGCGCGAGTGCGCGCGGGTCGTGGGAAGATGATCCCCCGGTCGGCGCGAGCAGAAGCGACACCGCCATCGCGCAGGCGATGACGACGCGCAACGCGACGCTTTGCAGACGGCCGATCATGATGCCAGCGATACCCCTCGGTAGTTAACGAATCCTTTCCCGTGATTCTGGGGCGAGATGAAGGCCGTTGCCCCGTAGAATGGCCACGATATTGTCTTCGATGCTTCGGGAAGACATCCGACGAAGGTCCGACATGCTGCACGTCCTTGCGAACCGCACCTACCGTCACCTGTTCATGGCGCAGATCATCGCTCTCCTGGGCACGGGGCTGGCCACGGTCGCCCTCGGCTTGCTTGCTTTCGATCTGGCGGGCGAGAACGCCGGACTGGTGCTCGGGACGGCGCTGGCGATCAAGATGGTGGCCTATGGCGGCGTCGCCCCGGTCGCCGCGGCCTTCGCCGAGCGGCTGCCGCGCCGCGCGACGCTCGTCGCGCTCGACATCGTCCGGGCAGGCGTGGCGGTGCTCCTCCCGTTCGTCACGGAGATCTGGCAGGTCTATGTCCTCATCTTCGCTCTGCAATCGGCCTCGGCCGCGTTCACGCCGACCTTCCAGGCGACGATCCCGGACGTGCTTCCGGACGAGAAGGAGTACACGCGGGCGCTATCGCTTTCGCGGCTGGCATACGACCTTGAAAGCCTCGTCAGTCCGATGATCGCCGCTGCGCTTCTGACGGTCATCAGCTTCCACAGCCTGTTCGCCGGGACGGTCGTCGGTTTCCTCGTTTCGGCCGCGCTGGTGCTGACGGTCGTCCTGCCGAGCCCGAAGCCGAGCGCCCCGCGCGGCATTTACGACCGCACGACGCGCGGTATCCGCATCTATCTCGCGACGCCGCGCCTGCGCGGACTGTTGGCGATCAACATGACTGTCGCCGCCGCCGGCGCGGTCGTCATCGTCAACACGGTCGTCTATGTGCAGGCCGTCTTCGGCCTTGGCCAGAGCAAGACGGCGATGGCGCTCGCGGCCTTCGGCGGCGGTTCGATGGTCGTCGCACTGGCGCTGCCCCGGCTTCTCGACAGATTGCCCGACCGGCCGGTTATGCTCGCGGGCGCGGCCATTCTCGCCGTCGCAACCCTGGCTGCGACGGCCATCGAATCCTTTGATGTGCTGCTCTTCGTTTGGTTCGTCGTCGGCGTCGGCTATTCCCTTGCGCAGACGCCTTCGGGACGGTTGCTGCGTCGTTCGTCCCATGCGGAAGACCGCCCGGCGCTGTTCGCCGCCCAGTTCGCCCTCTCGCATGCCTGCTGGCTCGTCACCTATCCGCTCGCGGGATGGGCGGGGGCGAGCCTCGGTCTGTCGGCGACGGCCATGTTGCTGGCGATCATCGCGGCGGTCGGCACGCTGGTAGCCATGTATTTGTGGCCCTCGGCCGATCCCGCGACTATCGAACACAGTCACGAGGCTCTTCCGGCGTCGCATCCGCATTGGGAAGACGCGCGTCCGGACGATCGGCACCGACATGCCCATCCATTCGTGATTGACGATTTGCACGCCTCCTGGCCGAACGTCCGTCCATGAGCGGTGATCGGTTCCGATGACGGCGTTCATGCAAGGCTTGGTCGACATCCAGCGCGACATCTACCTGACCTTCGCAGACACGATCCGGGCGTTCGCCGCGGGTGGCGGATGGTTCGAACTCGCGACCTTCCTGCCTATGGCGATCATCTTTGGAGCGGTCCATGCGCTGACGCCTGGCCACAGTAAGGCGGTCCTCGCTACCTATCTTGCCGGATCGTCTCTGTCGGTCGCGCGCGGACTCATGGTGTCGCTCACGCTGTCGTTCACCCACGTCCTGATGGCCGTCATTATCGCCGTCTTATCGCTTCCGCTCGTCTCGATCGCAATGGGCAGCGTCGGCCGCGCGCCCGCAATGGAAAATGTCAGCCGTGGACTCCTTGGGTTGATAGGGCTCTGGATGATCTGGCGTGCATTTCGTGGCCACCTCGACGGCATCGGTAAGAACAGGGGAGCGCTCGTCGGCTTCCTTGCGGGGCTCATTCCCTGTCCGTTGACGCTGTTCGTCATGATCTTCGCGATCCACCGCGGCGTCACGGAGGCTGGGTTGGCCTTTGCGGCAATGATGATGCTCGGCGTCGCGACGACGCTTTCCGTGGTCGCGGGGGCGACGATCATCTTCCGGCAAGGAATTGCCACCTTGATCGCCTCGCGCCCGCTGCTCCTCGACAGGACGGGGCGGATTGTTGAGGGACTCGCTGGGCTGATCCTTTTCCTGATCGCGTTCAGGACATTGGTCTCAACTTGACAACCGGGTCCTAACGGGGAAGGGATTCAGCCATGGGGACATGCGGTCTCCCCACGAGGCGTCAGCCCAAGCATCGCGTCCATGAAACCCTGAAACGGGAGGACGCAACATGTCTTCGACGACCACCATTTCTCCTGAAAAGCTCTCTCGGCTCGTCGGCACACCGAAATGCCCGACGCTGATTGACGTTCGCACAGACGCGGATTTCGGCGCAGACCCCCGGCTGATCCCATCCGCACGACGCCGAAACGCAGATCAGTTTACCGACTGGATCGGAAAGGTGCATGGCCCCGCCGTGGTATATTGCCAGCAGGGCCACAGGCTGAGCGAAGGCGTTGCGGCATTCCTTCGCGCAAAAGGCATCGCTGCGGAAATCCTCGAAGGAGGCTTCGAGGCATGGCGCGGCGCGCGCCAGCCGCTTGTCCCGGTGGACAAAGGCCCGAAGCAGAACCTCGAGGGGCGGACTGTCTGGGTCACAAGAGCGCGGCCGAAGATCGACCGGATCGCATGCCCGTGGCTGATCCGGCGGTTCGTCGATCCCGATGCCCTCATCCTGTTCGTCACACCCTCCGAAGTCGCTGCGGTGGCCGAGCGTTTCGGCGGCGCACCCTTCGATATCGACGGCGTCTTCTGGAGCCATCGCGGCTATCTGTGCACCTTCGACATCATGATCGAGGAATTCGGCCTCGCGACCGAACCGCTGCTACGGCTTGCCGCGATCGTGCGGGGCGCGGATACCGCGCGTCCGGACCTTGCACCCGAGGCTCCAGGGCTTCTCGCGGCATCGCTTGGACTGTCGCGCATGTATGCCGACGATCTCGAACAGCTCGATGCCGGGATGCTTCTCTACGACGCCTTCTATCGCTGGTGCAGGGATGCGACCGGCGAAACCCACAACTGGCCGCACACGAAGTCGGCGGGAAACTGAAATGGATCAGATCACCAAGACCGACCCGGCGGCCGCCGGAAGCCAAGGCCACGACATCCCGTTCGGTGAGGCGGTCCGCGTGTGGGCGCGGATCGCGGCGCTCAGCTTCGGCGGTCCGGCGGGGCAGATCGCCGTGATGCATCGAATCCTGGTTGAGGAGAAGCGCTGGATCGGCGAGCATCGGTTCCTGCATGCGCTCAACTACTGCATGCTGTTGCCCGGGCCCGAGGCGCAGCAACTGGCGATCTATGTCGGCTGGCTTCTGCACCGGACAATGGGCGGCCTCGTCGCTGGCGTCCTCTTCATTCTTCCCGGCTTCCTGTCGATCCTCGCCTTGAGTTTCGTCTATGTCATCTATGGCGAGGTCGATGTGGTCGAAGGCCTGTTCTTCGGCCTGAAGGCGGCGGTCCTTGCCGTCGTGCTGCAGGCCGTGCTGCGGATCGGCGGCCGCGTCCTGAAAAACCCGGCGATGATCGCTATCGCCATCGCCGCGTTCATCGCCATCTTCGCCTTCAACGTTCCTTTCCCGGTCATCATCCTTGCTGCCGGACTTGTCGGCTATGTCGGCGGGCGGTCGGGTTCCCGCTGGTTTCGCCTCGGCGGCGGGCATGGTTCAGGCAAGGACTCGACGGTTCCCGATACAGACACAGCGCTTGGCGACCGACTGCCCGACCACGCCCAGCCGAATATCGGCTGGTCGCTGCGCATCTCAGGCGTTCTCCTGGCACTGTGGCTGGTCCCGGTCGCCGCTTTCGTGCTTGTCCTTGGCCAAGACGACGTCTTCAGCCAGATCGCGGTCTTCTTCAGCCAGATGGCGGTCGTTACCTTTGGCGGGGCCTATGCCGTTCTCGGCTATGTCGCGCAGGAGGCGGTGCAGAATCTTGGCTGGCTGGAGCCCGGGGAGATGCTGGACGGTCTTGGCATGGCCGAAACGACGCCTGGCCCGCTCATCATGGTCGTCCAGTTCGTCGGGTTCCTCGCGGCCTACCGCGAGGCGGGTGGTCTCCATCCGCTTGCGGCTGCGACCTTCGGCGCGATCCTGACGACTTGGGTCACCTTCGTCCCGTGCTTCCTCTGGATATTTCTCGGAGCGCCGTTCATCGAGAGACTGCGCAACAATGTGGCACTCACGGGCGCGATGACAGCGATCACGGCCGCAGTCGTCGGTGTCATCATGAACCTCGCCATCTGGTTCTCAATCCACGCCCTGTTCGGCGAGTTGACGACCTGGCGCGGCCTTGGAACCCAGATCGAGGTGCCACTCCTCCAAACGCTCGACTGGATGGCGCTCGCGCTCACTGCGGCCGCCGTGATAGCGGTATTCTGGTTCAGACTCGGGATGATCAAGGTGCTGCTGGCCTGTGCTCTCGTGGGGGCGGCAATCCACGTCTGAACGACACCTGGCGGTATCCACTGAGATTTCCGCTCTGAAGTGATAGTTGCCGAAACTAACTGACCTGAAGCCACCTCATTGCCGCAGTCCGGAGGCAGCCCGTCGCAGAACTGCCCCGCCATCTATTCGGGCCCTATTGGACTGATCAACCCTTGGGTCATCGCGGCTCTCTCGGGTCTCTCGTTCGATTGTTCGTCAGTCGCACCGACGAACGACAACCCGAACAATCTCGTAAGCGCCAACATCAGCAATGTGGCACAGAACATCGCAGTCGACGTGCTAACTCACTCGCTTTCCGACCGCCGGACGACTGTCATGGAAATAGCGTGACCCAGTGCGCCCAGCGCAGGCAACTGCTCAGACAGGATGCGCGCAATGATGAGGAGCGGGACGGCGACGAGGACACCTGCAACGCCCCAGATCCAGGCCCAGAACGCGACCGCGATGACGATGATCAGCGGGTTCAGCGATAGGCGATTGCCGACCACTGCCGGCGTGATGAACTGGCCTTCGACACTGGTCCGGAAGAGATAGGCGAGAGGAACCAGCGCCGCCTGACCGACCGGATCGATTGAGACCAGGGCCACGAGAGCGAGAATAACTGCGCCGATGATCGCGCCGACATAGGGCATGAAATTCAGGGCCGCTGCCATGATGCCCCAAAGGTAGGGCGACGGCATTTCAAGAAGCCACATGGTCACGGCCACCGCGATGCCGAGCCCCAGATTGATGACCGTAATCGAAAGCAGGTAGCGCGAGATTTCTCGTTCGATCTCGTGGATGGTCTGCACCGCGACCTTCTTGTCGGCAAAGCGGGGAACAGCCTGTACGATCTTCTCGTAGATGAGCGTGTTGTAGACGAGCAGGAACAAGGTCAGGACGATCGTTACAAGTGCGATGCCGCCAAGTGTCAGCATCTCGTCGGCAGCCTCGACGATCAGGCCCGGCTCCTGGATGCGGACGTCCTGGACGGAGGGATCTGGCTCGCCGGCGCTCAGTTCGCTGAGTTGCTCGCTCGCGCGCGAGACGTTCTCTAGCGGAGCGCGCAGATGTTCGAGCTTGCGATTGACCTCCAGCATGATGACGGGAGCGCGTTCGACGAAGGAGACGACGGGTCCGCTCAACAGATAGACTGCGGCGATGGCCAGGAAAGAGACCGTCACGACGAGGCCCGAGGCGGTAATTGCGTTCGGGATGCCGCGTCGGCGCGCAACGCGCACCATCGGGCTCAGGGTCAAGGCGAAGAGGACCGACATGACGATGGGCAGCAGAAACAGCCGGGCGACATAGAGCACGCCCAGGATCATGAGCGTCGCGATGACCCACAGGGCTCGGTCTATCGACACCAGCCTCGTGCGGGCCGCTCCATTCTGGTTGCGTTCCAAAAACATCTCCCCGCGATACGCGGCGTTGCGCAGCAGGCGAAACTAACTCAACGGATCAGGGAGAGCGAGACCTCGGCTTCGATCTTGCGGCCCGCGAACTCATCTTCACAGTCGCTCTCGAACGCTACTTCAACGAAACAGAGCTATGGCATTCTGCCGAGGAACCGTTTTGCTGCGCTTTCGTTTAGCGCCGTGCTCAACGCCTTTATGGACCGCAGAGCCCGACTGCGAGCCGCTTGGACGCTAATTGTCCCTTCCGTCCAGGCGGCTCTTTCGATCTACAACGATCAACAGGCCCAGACGCCGCGATCACGGGACCGTGAACTTTTTCGCGCCACTAAGCGTTGTTGGCTTGAAGGGACGGATTTTTGCAGGATCGATACGATGCGCTGGACAGCGAAAGCATCCCTGTTGGCGGGCGTTGCCGCCATGGCCCTTGTGGTCGGACCTACCTCTCACACCATTTCACCTGAAGCAAACGGTTTGCGCGAACTCGTGCCCCTCCAGCTGGGAACGCCAGCCGAAGCGCAGGCACGCGTTTCGGTGGGCGTTTTCTTCGACCGCCTTGCTCCACATGGGCGCTGGGCGCGACACGGCTCGCATGGATACGTCTTCGTGCCTGCCGGCCTTAGTCGCGATTGGCGGCCATACACTGAAGGGCATTGGGCCTATACCGACGACTATGGCTGGTACTGGGTCTCGGACGAACCTTTCGGTTGGGCGACATATCATTATGGTCGCTGGGGCTATAGCCGCTCCTACGGTTGGTACTGGGTGCCGGGCAATGTGTGGGCCCCGGCCTGGGTGACATGGCGAACCGGGGGTGATTACGTCGGCTGGGCACCGATCGCGCCAGAAGGCCGCGGCTACGCTTGGGGCGCACCGTCTTCGTTCCGCCCGCCAGTCGCAGAGAGCTGGGTTTTCGTCGAGACGCGCTATGTCTCGGCTCCGACCATCTTGCAATATGTCGAGCCGATCCCGCAGATCCCCGTCATTCTCGCTGAGGCGACAACTCGCGTCGACATTCGGATCGAGCAGAACATTGTCATAAACCAGCCAATCGAGATCACGCAGATCGAGAATGTTGTCGTCGAGCCGATGCAGACCGTCAACGTGACATTCGTCGACGATCCCGATCAGGCGACGGCATCGCAGGGCGAGGTGGTCGCATTCCAGGCGGACATCTCCGAAGAGGAGCCGCAAGAAGTGCCGACCGACGCCGTGGAATCGGCAGACCAGATCCAAGATCCTGCGATTATTGACGAGATTCTGGAGGAGGTTCCGGCCGAGGCCGACGCGCCTAGCGCAGCCGAGGTCGATGACGATTCCGCCGAGCCGGCCACAGGTGGCGCGATGACGGATGGAAGCGCTGTCGACGAGGCCCCTGCGGCACCAGCCGCGACTGGGCAAGAGCCTGCTTCGGACGGGACGACGGGCGACGCAACTGCCGACGAGGTCGATGGTGAAGAGCCGGCAACCGACGCGGCAGCTGAGGATGAACCCGCGGCCGAAGAGCCGGGAGTCGAAGAGCCAGTCGGCACGGACGAGCAGCCTGTGGAGGACGAAACTCCGGCGGCGGAAGAGGTGACGACGGAGCCCGAGATTGAGGCAGAGGAAGCCGCCCCTACCGACGGCGAGCCTGCTGAGGAAACTGCGCCCGCTCAGACTGAAGAAGCCGCTCCGACGGAAGAGATCGCGCCAGAGGATGAGGCCACTCCCGATGAAGGGGAAGAGCCGGCCCCGGAAGCTCCGGCTGAAGCCGCGCCCGAAGAAGCGCCGGTAGAACAAGCCCCTGCAGAAGATGCTCCGGTGGAAGAATCTGAAGCGGTTCCAGCGGAACAGCCCGCCGACGCGAAGACGTGCCCCGAGGGCCAGGAAACCTGCTAGAAACTCTTGCCGGGCCGGTCACAGACCGGCTCGGCATTTGTCGGAAGAATAATTCCGTCGTCGAGACCCTAGATAGTTTTCGCTTGTGGTGCAGCGTGGTGTCCTGAGCCCGCACAAGCAATGCTCCATGCCATGAGGACCCGGAGCCCCCGACTACCGGCCGCAATCGCTGTCAGTTGCAGCGGCCATCTGTATGGCCGCTTTAGTAACTTTACCGCTCCAAAGCAGTCAGGCAGCAATCCATCTGTGGACGCCCCGTAAGACGCAAGCGGTTTTTTGAAGGGTGGCGTAGCCGGATGCTGCCATCTGTCCGGCCTCTGATGCAGCACCAGAGGCTGCGGGCCCGTATGGGAGTTCGCGGACCGGATCCATATCACCCACAGCGTGCTCAAGGCACAGTGGAAAGCCCTGGTTTTCCGACCCCGTCTCATCGACTGTTGCGCCGTCTCCGACGACCTCTGGCCCGCCTTGGCTTACACCGTAGCAGCAGCCGGAGCTTTGTAATCCTCTTGCTTGGTGAGAAGCGCCCAGACGATGCGCGCCGTCTTGTTGGCCAGTGCGACCGTGACCAGCATACGCGGCTTGCGAGCCATCATCTGCTCAAGCCATGAACCGGCCGGCGCGCCTCGTTTGCTCGCCTGAAGCACGACAGCACTGCAGCCAATGATGAGAAGGCGCCGCAAAGTTCGTTCGCCCATCTTGGTGATCGACCCCAGTTTTTGCTTGCCTCCTGTCGAGAGCTGCCGTGGCGCCAGGCCCAACCAGGCAGCAAAGTCTCGTCCTCTGGCGAAGGTCTCGGCCGGCGGGGCAAGGGCGGCAATCGCAGTGGCCGTGATCGGGCCCACGCCCGGTATGGTCATGAGCCGTCTGGCGATCACATCCTCGCGGGCCCGTCGTGCGATCTCCTTGTCCAGTTCGTCGATCTTGCAGTTCAACTCCTTCAGCAGGCTGAGCATCGTGCGGAACATGGGCGTGGCTGCAGCCGGAAGCGATAAGCCCATCTCGCCATCGAGCATGTCGCTTAGCAGCGCGATATGCGACGGACCCTTTGGCGCGACCCAGCCGTACTCGGTCAGGTGACCGCGGATCGCATTGATCAACTGGGTCCGCTGCCGCACCAACAGATCGCGGGTTCTGAACACCAAGACCGAGGCCTGCTGTTCCTCGCTCTTGATCGCCACGAACCGCATGTTCGGGCGCTGCGCAGCCTCGCAGATCGCCTCGGCATCCACGGCATCGTTCTTGTTCCGCTTCACGAAGGGCTTCACATAGGCGGGAGGGATCAGCTTCACGTGGTGGCCCAACAAGGAGAGTTCGCGGGCCCAGTGATGCGCGCCGCCGCAGGCCTCCAACGCCACCAGGCACCGTGGCTGCCGAGCGAAAAACTCCATCAACTTCGTACGGCTGATCTTGCGGCTGAACAGCGGACTACCGCCCGCATCTGCGCCGTGCGCGTGGAAAACGTTCTTCGCGATATCCAGACCGATTGTGGTAACTTCCGACATGGGCGCCTCCTCAAGTGGTGTTCAACACCTCCACTTTGGCACATCGATGCCGCCGGGGGGCGTCCACCCCATCACCCCTTTCCCGAAGTCCGATGCCAGCCGCGTCACTAACCGGGCGGAAATCAATTTCCGTCGCGAACGGGGCCGAGTCCGGACGGTCCGCTGTTGGAAGCGCTTGGCGGTTAGCTGCCTTTCCCGCACTGCCCTGTTGGGCAAAGTTTGCTTGGTCAGCGTAGGCCCATTGCGGCCAACAGAATCTGGTGGACGGAAGCCGTAAACGGTCGTAGCCGACCGGCCCCAGCATCAGATGCGACGCCACTGACCCTATCACCACACACTTCACGTCATGTTCGAATTCCGCACGTTGGCGCCGAGGCCTTCGGCGACATACGCACGCAGGAGCAGATTGAGAATCTCAAGATCGTTTTGCACTTCCACCGGATGGCATTTCCTGGCGCCTTCGAGGGCCGCCTTCAGCCATGGGCTCATCCGAGGATGCGCCAGAACCCAGGCGATCCGCTCGTCATTGGTCTGCGGCGCGTCATCAGCTTTCGTCATCGGCCTTTCTCCATCGTCCGGTCATGGGTTGCACAAGGGACAGTGTCCCGGATCGGCCTTGGTCAGCCCGTCGCCGCGCGGCCGGTTCTCACGATGCGGGCAGGCGACGCAGCCGAAGACGCGGTGGCGGACCATGAGGCTCGCCGTCCCGCACCATTCGCAAGGCAAGCCGATCTCGACATCGACCTGTCCGTAGCCGGGCGTGCGGCAGGCCGGGCACAGCGCGGAAAGCCGTTCGGCGAGAGCAGAGGCAAGGCGGCCGAGCGTCGCCATCCGGGTCGGGTTCATGTGGGCGCGCATATCGGTCTGGATCAGCGCCCGGCCGTCGTCCGATTGCGCCTTAGCCGACATGACGGCCAGCTCGAGCGCGGTTCTGTCGCGCAGGCCCTTGTGGATGTTGCCTGCTCCACCTCCGCTCTCGGCCGGCTTCACGATCAAGGCGTGCGTGGGAAAGCCGAGACGATCCAGGATGGGCGTCACATCGTCGCCAGCAACTACATAACCGTGGCCGAAGACCGGCGCGTCCTCGATCAGATGCTCGCTGACGACGATGCCGCGCATGTCGTCGACGAGCACCATGAGCTCGACCCCACCGGGAACGAACGGTATCTGCGGGTGCGGGCCGTAGCTGCCTTCGCTGGCAAGGCCGATCGGCAAGCCGGTTGCCTTCATGCCCAGCCGCGCCTTGGCGATTGCCGCCTCGCGGATGGTGCCGGCGCGCGGGATCTCGCCGGTGAAGGTGCCGAGTGCGTCGGTGCCGATATCCGGCGCGGACGAGACGATCAGTCCGAGCCGGTCGCGCAGGACGGGCGCGATTGCTTCCTCCTTTCCGTGCATCGTGGCGAGCACGGCATGCCGGCCGGCATAGGGTGAATACCGGTGGCCGGCGTCTGCAAGGGCGACAGCTTGCGGAACGAAGGTCTTCATGCGTGCGCCTGAAGTCGCAAGGTTTCCACCTCCGCTACGTCCCAGGAGAGGTTGCCGGCGTAACGCCAGGCCATGCGGCCGTACTCGCCGAGGGCGAAGAGATGGAGCCAGCGATTGTCGAGCAGTGCCCGGACGTCCGCGTGGCGCTCGAGGATGCCGGTGATCGCCTTCTGCGGGGCCTCGATGACGACGGAGAGCCGCAGCGGTTCATGCGCCAGCTCATTACCGTCATGGACGGACTGCCAGGGCAGGCCGGCGCGCAGGAGGCCGCCATTGCCTTCGACGACGCCGATTCCCCCTGTGACGTTGTGCAGGAGCTTGTTGCCGGCGCCGAAGACTTCCGGCGCGACGGTTGAGCCGTAATATTGCAGGCTGATCCAGCTCGCGACGACGACCGGTGCGGTCAGGATTAGTTCCAGCACGCCGAAGCCTTCGTCGCGCCGCCAGTCATAATCATGCAGGAACGCCCGGCCCCCCAGGTCGCAACCCGTCGTGCGCCACCGAGGCGCGGCGACGAAAGCCTGGCAGCCGGCGAGCGCCCATTCGGGTCGCAACTCGGCCCAGTCGCGGGCGCGGCGGGCAATATCGGCCTGTGACTCGGCGCGGGGCAGGCGCCTTGCCCGTTCGGCCCGCGCGAGCCCGCCTGCGGTCTGGAGCCAACCCCTGGCCGCCGTCAGGTCCGCGGCGTGCTCCACCGAGGAACGATCGGCGTCATAGATGGTAACGTCGTCGGTCGTCGTGTCGTGGAGGGCCGCCAGGAACAAGGTGTCTTCGGGAACCACGATGCCGCGTGCGAGAAGGCTGGTGCGCACGTCGGGCGCGTTGAGCAGCGAGGCGAGCAGCCGGGCATTGACCTCGCCCGAATAGCCGCCGCAGGCCCCGCAATGGAGTGCACTGGCATGCGGGTTGTTGACGACACTGGCGCCGTGGCCGGCGATCAGCACCAACCTCGCGAAACGATCGGTGAGCGACATGGCCCTGAGGACGGTTTCGGCCATCTCGATCCGCTGGTCGAGGCCGATCGTGTCGGCCGGCCGTGGCGCCGGGTCGTTCGGTGCGGCATTGCGGGTGAGCCCCAGCGCGTCGCGAAGAAGCTTGCCGACATAGACTGGCCCCGTCGCCTCGACGAAGGCGAAGGAGGAGACGGCGGCGAGCTTGAAGCGACCCCAGGCACGCTTGGCACGGGCCGCGATCCGTGCCGTGCGATCCGCGCGCTCGGTCTCAGGCGTCTGCTCTCCCGAGCAGGTGAAGAGACCGGGCCGGAGCAGAACGGGCAGGCGGGCTTCCACCACGTCCGAGCCGAAGCGGCGGTGCGCGATCCCCATGCCGAAGAAACCGGCGAAGCCGAGCGTGCTGATCCCGGGATCGAGCGTTTCCAGCGCCCTGCGAAAGACCTCCGAGCGGACGTCGATGCAGAAGGCCATCTGCATCGCGGGACGCGACGAAGCCGGCACGGCGGGCCGCGGTTCGGCGAAGAGGGCCCGCAGCTGCCTCTGGGCGGCGCGCTCAGCGGCCTCCTGGAGGATCGCATCGACATGATCCTCCGCGCTTGCGGCGACCGGTTCGGCATGGGCGGTCACGGTCTCGCGCCATTGCGTGCCGATCTCGTGCTCGTATTGCCGCAGAAGTGCAGCTTCCCAAACGAGACGAATGGCAAGGAGATCGATCACCGTCTTGTCGGTCCCGCCTGCCAGTGCGGCCTTCCAGAGGCGATAGCGTGCGAGCTGCGCCCAGCCGCCCAGGCTTGCCAGCAGGCGGTGGAAGCAGCTTTCCAGCGCCGACTCGGACAGGCCGAGCGTCTCGACGGCGTCGATCAGGGCGGCCTCGGCGCTTTCGGGAGCGTCCGCGACGGTGCCGGCGAAGCGGGCAAGGCCGACGATCTCCGGGGTCAGGTCATGCATGGCGACGGTGCGCCAGGAGGCATAGGCGCTGCGGCCTTGCGCTGCGGCCCAGAGCGCTTGGCCCTGATCGAAATAGCCTGCCGCCCAATGGCTGATGCGCTCATCGACCACGGCCTGCCAGTCGATGCCGCTGGCCTCGCGCGCCAACTCGGCGACGGTCGGCAAAGCCCGCGCCGCCGACGTCTCGACATTCAATGCCTGCTTTAGCGCGGGAACCGTTTTTGGGCGCATTGATGCTGGCGCCGCTCCAAGCGCTTCGGCCAGATCTTCGTCGGTGAGTTCGCCGCTTTGGTGGCGCTCCCGATACCAGTCGCGCGGCATGTTGAGCCGGATGCCGGCGACCCGCCGCAACCGCGCAGCGGCGACAGCCAGCGGTTCGCCCGTCTGGCCAAGGAACGGATTGACAGCGACGCTGGACGCCAGCGGCCAGAGCGGCGGGATGGCGCGCGCTGCGCCGTGCGCCGCAGCCATGACTGCTTCGGAGCCGGGAAGTGGGGTCTTGTGTACAGTCATCAGCATGAGGTTTTCCTGATCCTTGAGCGTCACGAGGGCTTGCGGACGGACCAGCCGCCCAGCATGCGATCGAGCATGGCGTTGACATAAAGCCCGTTGGAGAGATGAACCCGCAGGGCGGCAGCCGCCGGATGGCCCGCCCAGAGCGGGAACAGCGCCTGCGCGACTGCGACCAGGCCGAAGGTCAGGACGGCGAGCGCCATCAGGGTCCATTCGAGCCTCCCCGGCGCGGGCGTCGCCGGCAGCACGCCCGCCGTCAGCCATTCGGCCACCGTCTGGAGCGCGAAGTAGCCGAGGGCAGCTGCGGTCGCGTAAATTGCTGTCCTTGTCGTCAGGGCGCGCGGTGCGGCATCCGCTAGCCCCTGGGCCAGCAGATAGGCGACGCCGAAGATGAGGATGGCGCCGAGTGCGAGCGATTGGGGTGATTTGTGCTCAAACCCGAAGCCAAGACCGAAGGCTGCACCGATCGCGCCATAGATCGCCAACGCGATGAAGAAGGCGCGGGCGACCGCGCCGCCATCTGGTATGGCCACCGGTCCCGGCCGGCGGATCGAGGCGACCTGCTCGACGGCACCGCCCGAGGCCAGGAAAGCATGGGCCTTGTAGAGCGAATGGGCGACGATGTGGAGCAGTGCCAACGGGAACAGCGCCAGCCCGCATTGCAGGATCATGAACCCCATCTGCGCCACGGTCGACCAGGCGAGCGAGGTCTTGACTGCTGGCTGGGTCAGCATGACGAGTGCGCCGAAGAGGGCGGTGAAGCCGCCGACCATCGCCAGCACCGCCAGCACGCCGGGCGCGAGCAGCATCACGTCAGCGAAGCGGATGAGGAGAAAGCCGCCGGCATTGATGACGCCTGCATGGAGCAGCGCCGAGACCGGCGTCGGCGCCTCCATCACCTCGGTCAGCCAGCCATGGGTCGGGAATTGGGCCGATTTCAACAACGCCGCGAGCGCCAGTAACCCCGCCGCTGCCGGCGCGTGCCAGGAAACGTCGCCGGTCCGCGCCATGGTATTGATCGCGGCGATATCGGTCGTGCCGAAGGCCACGCTCATCAACAGCACCGAGCCTGCCAGCGACAGGGCGCCAAGGACCGCGAAGAGCCGCTTCTTGCGCGCCGCGCGCTGCGCCCCGATGCGCTCGGGATAGAAGAGCAGCAAGCGATGGAGCGCAAAGCTCGTCGCGATCCACGCGCCGAGCAGTTGCACGAGATTGCCGGCCTGAACGAGGAGAAGGACCGCGGCTAGCGCCGCGCACAGCCAGCCTGTGAACGCGCCCTGCCGTGCTTCGCCATCGAGCAAGGTACGCGAATAGCGCAGCACGATCCAGCCGACGAAGGAGACCAGAAGCAGCATCGTCACGCTGATCACGTCGAGCCGCGCGGAGAGACCTATACCAGCCGAGCCTATGAGGGCGCTGTCGCCCGGACCCTGCAGCAGTAGGAGAACCAGCGAACCGGCCGCGATAGCGAGGGCCGACATGGCGGCTCGCTCGGCGACGGCCGCTACGTGCGGGGCCCTTCGACCCGGACGCGAAGACGCGAACAGTGCGGCGAGAAGCAGGAACAGCGGTGCGGCGAGCGGCAGCAGATTGAGCGACAAGGTGGTTTCCTTGGGTGCGGTGGCGACACCCTGCTGCTAGCCGAGCCGCGTTCCGAAAGAAAATGCATTGTTTGCTCAATTCCGTTCGCTATTATCGAACGGCATGGCAGCGCTCAATTATCACCATCTGCGGTATTTCCGGGCCGTCGCCCACGACGGCAACCTCACGCGCACGGCCGCGCGCTTGAACCTGACCCAGTCAGCGCTCTCGGTGCAGATCCGCAAACTTGAAGAGCAGCTCGGCCATGCGCTCTTCGACCGGCGCGGACGACAGCTTCATCTGACCGAAGCCGGCCGCATCGCGCTCGACCATGCCGATGCGATCTTCGCCACGGGAGAGGAGTTGCTCGGCACGCTTCGGGAGACGGGTAAGGCGCGTCAGGCCCTGCGGGTCGGGGCTCTGGCCACCTTGTCGCGCAACTTCCAGATGGAGTTTCTGCGGCCCGTTCTCGGTCGGACCGACATCGAGCTCGTCTTGCGCTCCGGCGGCGCTGCCGAACTGTTGCGCGCGCTGGAATCGCTCAACCTCGACGTCGTCCTGATCAACCACGCGCCCGCGCGCGATGTGCTGACGCCCTTCGTGGCGCATCGGATCGCTGAACAGCCAGTCGGCCTCGTCGGCACGCCGGATCGGTTTTTTGGCAGAGCGGGCCTCGTCGATCTTTTGCGCGACCATCCCGTCATCGTACCGACGCTGGAGAGCAGCGTGCGCGCCGGCTTCGACGCTCTTGCCGATCGCCTGATGGTGCGCCCGCAGATCGTCGCGGAGGTCGAGGACATGGCGATGATGCGGCTTCTGGCCCGCGAAGATGTCGGCCTTGCCGTCCTGCCGCCCATCGTCGTCAAGGACGAGCTGGCGGCCGGCCTCCTCGTCGAGGGCGATGAGCCGCTGGGGATCACGGAGACCTTCTTTGCCGTGACGATGGAACGGCGTTTTCCGAACCCGGCCTTGCGAATGCTCCTGCAGCAGGGCTCGGCGCAGATCGGAGTCGTTTAGCTACCCGACGCCGAGCGCCTGTGCCGCATCCTTGGCCCTTTTGGCCAGTTCCTCAAAATGCGCCGCGCGGCCGGCCGTTGTCCTGAAGTAGACCCCGACTTCGCGGGTCTCGCGCCAGTCGCTCACCTCAAGGAGATGCACGTCTTCCGCGTTGCGGAACTCCGCCCGTGCGTAAAGTTCTGGGAACAGGGAACAGCCCATACCTATCGAGACCATTTGGCGGATCGCGTCGAGGCTGGTGCCGACATAGTCGTCGACGACCGTCGCACCCGACGCCTTCGCCAGGTGCTGGACATTTTCCAAAAGACGGTTGCCGCTCCCCAGTGCCAGAAGGCGTTCGTTTGCCAGCTCCTTCATGGCAACGGATCGCCTTTGCGCAAAGCGGTGATCGGCCGGCACGCCGAGATAAAGCCGCTCGCTGCCAATCGGGATGAAGGTCAAGGAGGGCTCGCCGCATGAGGGGCCGACACCGCAATCGAGCGTGCCTTCGGCGACAGAGGTTTCGATCGCGGCAGGGCGATCCTCGACGATATAGATTCTGAGGTCGGGATATGTCCGGTGGAGGGGCGGCAGGAAGGTCGGCAGGAAGTACGGCCCGAAGCTGGGAGGCGTACCCAGCCTGACGACACCGCCCAAGGCAGCGCTGTCCTGCGCGACGGCATCCATCAGATCGGTCATCGCGGCAAGCGTAACGCGTGCTCCATGGAGAAAGCGTTCTCCGGCTGGCGTGATCAGGACCGCTGCCGAGGTCCGCTCGAAGAGCTGGATGCCGAGATTTTCTTCGACGATCCCAATTTGAACGGACAGCGTGGGTTGCGAGACATGGCAGCGCTTGGCGGCCTTGCCGAAATGACCGCATTCGGCAAGGGCGACGACATATTCGAGCTGGCGCAGGGTTGGTCGGAACGGCATGGCTGATAGTTGACGACTATCATGGCGATTTCAACAATCAATTGGCGCAATCGCGAAGGGATATCCAAATCAGCCTCGTGGTCAACAAGGAGGTATCAACATGGACCCGTTCCTGAGCTCGCTGCGCAATCGGCGTGCGCAAATTCAGGCCCGTATCGAGCGCGAGCAGGCGCGTCCCGCGCCTGACAGCCTGAAGCTCTACGGCTTGAAGAAGCTCAAGCTGCGCTTTCGCGAGCAGATCGAGTATCTCGAGCGGCTCAATCGGGAAGGGCAGGCGACAGTCATCCCCGTAATTCGCCGCAGGTCCTTCACCCCGGCGATGGCGCGGCCGCGGGCGTGAGGGCGCATCCATGCACCTTCAACCGCGCCAGGCGACAAAGCTCAGCCGCGTCGTCGGTTACGGCGGTGTTGCCCTGATCGTCGCATGGTCGCTACTCGCGCTTGCCGCCTATGCCGCCGTCGAGGCGGCAGTCGGCTGGATGGCCGGCATGGACGCTGCCGATGGCTTGATCGCCTGGTTCGCACAGATCGCTGCGCCGCTTGACGGACCGCTGATCGCGATCGTGTGGGTTGTCGGCGTCGCGATCCTGGGCGTTGTGACCGTCCTGATCCGCCGTTTGACTTCGGCCGCAACCTAGCTGGTCTACCGCCGCCGATCCTGTGGGATCGGCGGCGGACATGTTCATTGCCCAAGTCCGGGCCCCTCTGGCGAGAGATGCCGGTCCTCTCGCGATGTCGGACATTTTTTCACCGTGGACGACCGGCCGGAGAGTTCACGTGGAATTTGCATTTCTGTTCGCCGACTGGCTCGGCAAGCCGGTCTGGATGTGGCTCGGCTTTATCTCGATCGTCATCGCGCTGTTGGTCTTCGATCTGGGCGTGCTTCACCGCGACAATCACGAGATCGAGGTGCGCGAAAGCCTGATCCTGTCGTCGATGTACATTACCCTCGGCCTCGCCTTCGGCGGCTGGGTGTGGTGGCAGCTCGGTGCGGAATCCGGAATGAATTATCTGACCGGCTTCGTGGTCGAAAAGACGCTGGCGCTCGACAACGTCTTCGTCATCGCGCTGATCTTCTCGTTCTTTGCCGTACCCCGCAAATACCAGCACCGCGTGCTCTTCTGGGGCATCCTCGGCGTCATTGTCCTGCGTGCCATCATGATCGGCCTCGGCGCGACTCTCGTCTCGCAGTTCTCCTGGGTGCTCTACATCTTCGCCGCATTCCTCGTGATCACCGGCATCAAAATGCTGTGGATCGGCGACAAGGAGCCCGAGATCGGCAACAATCCCGTGGTCGGGTTCCTGCGCCGTCGCTTCAACGTCACCGACGAGCACCACGGCCAGGACTTCTTCGTCAAGAAGCCCGATCCGAAGACCGGCAAGCTCGTCTGGTTCATGACGCCGCTCTTCATGGCGCTCGTGATGGTCGAGATCGCCGACGTGATCTTCGCCGTTGATTCGGTACCGGCGATCTTCGCCATCACGACGGACCCGTTCATCGTCTACACGTCGAACATCTTTGCCATTCTCGGCCTGCGCGCGCTCTACTTCGCGCTCGCTGCGATGATCCACCGCTTCCAGTATCTGAAGCCGGCGCTGGCGATCGTGCTGATCTTCATCGGGTCGAAAATCTTTGTCGCTGACCTGCTCGGTCTCGAAAAGTTCCCCGCCGCGCTCTCGCTTGGCATCACCTTCGCCATCATCGCGTCGGGCGTCATCTGGAGCCTGGTCAAGACGCGGTCGCAGCCGCCGCATGCCGGGCCGGAAGAACTGCCGCGCCCCTGAGGCTCAGCCCCGGCGCTGGACAGTAGTTCAGCGCCAGGGCTGCCGGATGGCGCACTTGGAATTCAATTCGACACGTTCGAACGCAAGGAGTTGAAGCAATGCATGACATGCTGGTCGCCGTGATCACCTTTCTTCTTCTCGAACCGCTTCAGCAGGACATCGCGAGGTCGCTTGCCGATACCCGCGCACCGCAGGAGGTGGTGGCCTCGATCATCGCCTGTGCAACCGAGCACGGACCGCAGATCGTCAAACGCGCCTTGGACGATCTGTGGTGGGCGACATCGAACGCATTCGGCGTCTGGATCGGCTTTGCCGACCCGGCCACGCTTCTCGCCGAAGCTGCACCGGAATGCGCGGCTGCCATCGACGCCGCTCGGCCGTTTCTTGAGCCACAGGAAGGCGCCAGTGGGTAAGCGCAGTGCTTCACCGCGGGCGGAAATTCGTTCGCCGACCAGCGCCCACGATCAAGGCGGCAACGGAAAAAAGAGCAGCCGACTATGCATAACCTCTCTACGATACTCGATCTATCCATCGTCGGTTTTGCGATGGCTTCCGCATGGCTCTGGTAGGCATCCGGCCGGCACCGGGTCAGGCGGATCACGCGGCGCGAGGGACTGAGCGGACATCAATCGTCTGGTCGTCGCCTTGAACCGGTCTCAGATGCTCAACACGCGCGCGGCATTTACGACGGCCTGTGCCGGCGCACTGGCGGCAATCCGGCTGGCCTTGGACCTTGTACAAAATGCCGGAAAAACAGCGCGAGCCTACATCCATGTCCCGACTTGCAATGTCTCATGAACGAGGACCGGATCGTCGGGCAGCTGCCGCAGCAGAAGGCACTGTTCTGTCCACCGCGTCAGGCGTCATTGACGATCTGCTAGCTGCATTCGCCGATCACGATCGCGTTTCCGTCGGTGACGTGGTCGACCAGCTCGGTGCGACCGGGTTTCCAATGCTGGTTCTCATCCTCGTGCTTCCCGCGCTCATTCCCATCCCGGGCCCGTACGGCATGGTGTTCGGCACGGTGGTCGCGATCCTGGCGATCCAGATGATCGTCGGTCGCCCGAGGCCCTGGCTGCCGGCCGCTATGAGACGTCGGTCCATCCAGGCGGACTTGCTGGTGAAAGGAGCCACCCGGGCGCGAGGCTGGCTGGTCACGATTGAAAATCTGCACTCGCCGGGTCGGTTCAAACGGCTCGCCGGACGACGCACCACCCGCCTTGCGGCAATGGTCATCTTGCCCCTGTCCATCATGATTGGACTGCCGATACCCTTCGGCAACGTGCCGCCCGTCGCGGCCATCGCCATGATCGCGTTTGCCTTGATCTTCCGGGACGGGCTTGCACTTGTTCTTGCGTTTGTCGCTGCCATCGTGGCAGCAGCATGGGTCGCATTCGTGTTCTGGTTTGGGGGTGAACTTCTGACCCGGATCTGGCCGCTATTGGGCTAATCGCAAGCAATCATTCTGCCCGAACGGGCGTGCGGCGTTAAAGCTCCATGGACAGGACGTTTCATCAAGAAGTCGAATCCGCGCTGAAGAGCCTCGCAACCGACCGCAATGGGTTGGCACGCCGGTTGGGATTGGCCGTAGGATCGCTCAGAGCCTGAGAAAATCGCGGCGCGCCGCCCTATGCCCGACTTGTACTCGCCGCTCTGGTGGCCGGGGCTTGATCTGGCGGAAATCCTCGCCTACGAGCCACTACATCGACCTCGACAGGTTCAAGTTCGTCAACGATCCGCTCGGCCATCCGGCGGGGCCCCGCTGTGCGACTGGCCGGCGCCCGCCTTATAAAGCTGTGCGAGGACGAGGGCCTTGTTGCGCGCTTCGACGGCGACGAATTCGTCGGAATGCAAGCGGAGTTCGACAAAATGTCGCCGGAAAGCATGGCGCGCCGCCTCGTCGACCTCTTGTCGCGGACGTACATCATCGAAGGGCGTTCGGTGAATGTCTGAGCCAGCCTCGGCGTGGCCATGGGCGACGCGTGCTCGGATGTTTCCGAAACATCTCGAACGCCGATCTGACGCTCTATGCGGCCAAACGGGGCGGCCGCGGCTGTCATCGATTTTTTCGATCCATGCATGAAAGACGCGGTGGAGGCGCGCCGGGGCTTGGAAAGCGCCTTGCGCGCCGCGCTGGCGCTTGAGGAGTTCAGTCTTGTCTACCAACCGCAGGTCGACCTTGCGACCGCAACCGTGACGGGCTTCGAAGCTCTGCTTCGGTGGACCCGTTCGGACGGAACGGCGGTGACCCCGGCCAGTTTCATAACGTGGGCCGGGGCAATAGGCCGGATGCCGGCGATCGGCGAATGGGTGCTGCGAACGGCGACGCGCGATGCAGCATCCTAGAACGGAACGCTGTCCGGTCTCGGTCAATATCCCGCCCCTGCAGTTCAAAGATGCAAAGCTTGCCGAAACGGTCCTGTCGGCCGTCGCTTCGTCCGGCCTCGCGCCGTCGCGGCTCGATCTGGAGATCACCGAAGGCACGCTCCTCGACAACTGCCGCCATTAGCGTGAATGACCGCTTCTGGGCGCAGGCAAAGCTGGCATCTACGACCGACATGGTGAAGGGTTTCGGGTGCCGGCAGGCGTACGAAAGCCTCTCATGCAGGAACCCGCGGTCCACGGTCGGCGGCTATGGGGATTTCGAACTGCGGCCGATGTCGGCGATGGCTCGACCGCTGCTGGGGAGCACCAGGATGGATGCGGACTGAAGGCTTTCTTGCGCCGCCGCGCGGTGTTGTCGGCCCCGCACCCTGCTCGTCACGACCATGTCGGCGGCGACAGTCACCATAGATGCGCGCGGGTCCGTTGCCGGAAGCGGAGCGCCTGCTGCTTGAAGCTGGATCATGCCATGCCGGGTCATGGAGCGTTCTCCCGGCTCGTCGTCGATGCGTGCGGCGGTCCGCGCGGCTGTCTCCGGCGTTCGAACATCTCGATGATGATCATGCGTCCGCCACAGCAGGGGCATGGCGGGCGGTAGTCGTCCGGTTCGGCTGGTGTCTCGGCGTTGGGCGGCGTGGCGACGCCCAAGAGTTCGCGGGCGAGCGCCAGGCTTGCCT